>NZ_NCAS01000099.1:0-1413 GCF_002255515.1 Acidiphilium sp. 20-67-58
GATCGTGTCCCGCCGCGTGGTGTAGGAGCGGCTATCTGAGCAGCATTAGCTGCGTTGTCAGTCTGCCATTTCTGGCAGGCTGACGTTGTGAGTATCGCTCAATGGCGCGATTGTTTCCAGTGTCATGTATCTGGCGCGTTGAGTGGCCCATTCGTCGTTCTGCTCGAGCAGGAGGGCGCCGATGAGCCTGACGACCGCATCATCGTTAGGGAATATTCCCACGACGTCGGCGCGGCGTTTGATTTCGCCATTGAGCCGTTCGAGCGGGTTTGTGCTGTGGATTTTGGTCCTGTGGCTTGCGGGGAAGTCCATATAGGCGAGCACGTCGTTTTCGGCGTCGTCGAGCAGGGCTGCAAGCTTTGGCACGCGCGGCCGCATCTGGTCGGCGACATCGCGCCATTGTTTGTGGGCGCTCGCGGCATCGTCCTGGGCGAAGGCGGTGCCGACCCAGGCGGAGACGACGCGCTTTTGGGTTTTGCCGGCATAGGCCAGAGCGTTGCGCATGAAGTGCACGCGGCAGCGCTGCCAGGTGGCGCTGAGGACTTTGGTAATCGCGGCTTTTAGCCCCTCATGGGCATCGGAGATGACCAGCTTGACGCCACGCAGGCCGCGCCTGGTCAGGCTGCGCAGGAATTCCACCCAGAACGGCTCGGCCTCGCTATGGCCGGTGGTCATGCCGAGCACTTCGCGCCGCCCATCGCTGTTCACGCCCACGGCGATGATGACGGCGGTGGAGACGATGCGATGGTCGTGGCGGACCTTGATGTAGGTCGCGTCCAGCCAGACATACGGCCAATCGCCCTCTAGAGGCCGGGTGAGGAAGGCGTTCACGCGCTCGTCGATCTCGCCGCACAGGCGCGAGACCTGGCTTTTGCTGATGCCGTCCATTCCCATGGCTTTGACCAGGTCATCGACTGAACGCGTTGATATGCCTTGAATATAGGCTTCCTGGATGACCGCCGTCAGCGCCTTCTCCGCCATCCGACGCGGCTCCAGGAAGGCCGGGAAGTAGCTGCCGCGGCGCAGTTTAGGGATACGCAGCTCGACCGTGCCGGCACGGGTCTGCCAGTCGCGGTCACGGTAGCCGTTGCGCTGGTTGAGCCGCTCAATCGAGCGCTCGCCAGGGGCGGCGTTGCACAGCGTCTCGGTCTCCAGTGCCATTAGCCGTTCGGCGGCAAAGCCGATCATCTCGCGCAGAAAACTGGCGTCGGAGGACTTTTCCAACAGCGTGGAAAGCGCAATCTTGTCTTCGGTCATCGGGGTGGTTCCTTGGGTTCGCGTTGAAGGTCGCAACCCAATGCTACCCAAAAACCGCCCCGGTGGCCGCCAATCGGCCCGCCTCCGCCAGACTCTGTGGCGGTCGCTACGGCAGGCCGATTACCGGCCTTCTACACCACCACCGGGGACGCGACC
>NZ_NCAS01000100.1:0-1400 GCF_002255515.1 Acidiphilium sp. 20-67-58
CGGGCGCCTTACCTCCTCGAACGTCTATCGCGATGAAACCGCGGACGGTGCGCTCACCCTCTGGATGCCGCGCCTGCATGCGGCCGAGGCGGTCGAGGCACGCACCGCGAGTTTTATCGCCGCTCGGGACGGTCAGACAGAACCGCCGCTCGGGGTGTTCAACCGCTCGCGGGTGGGCCACTGGCTCGCGGCGATGGATGAGCAATTCGCCGGCGTGAAATCGTGGATGCCGTGAGCGAGGCTGTCGATCAGGGCGGGACAGAGGCTGCGATCCGCGCCGCGCAAGCGGAGCTGGATCGGGCCGAACAGCTGGCCCGGCTCGACAATGACCCCACCGCGCACACGCTCCACGCGCTCCGGGTGTTCCTGGGCTCGACGGCGGCTATTGCTGCGGATCAGCGGCGCGCTATGGCTGAGCACCGCTTGCATGTCGATCGGGATTTCAGCGCCGTGCGCCAGGCGCGGGATGGCTTGGCGCAAACCATCGACCAAGCGTTCAAGGCCGCAAAGGCGCAGGCCGAGGCCGCGCATGCGGATCTGTCGCGTCAGTTCGTGGCGTCCTTTGCCAAAGAGGCCGAACAACGCCTCAAGTCCATGTCCCGATGGGTATGGTGGCGCACGCTTGCCTCGGGCGCGGCGCTGGCGATCGTGATCCTCGCGCTCGGCTATGGCCTGGGCTACTGGCGCGGCAACGCGGCCGGGTACAGCCAGGCCGCCGGCACGATTCACGCCGCCGGGGCCGTTGAGCAATCCGTCCTCGCCTCGCAAGGCCCGGCTGGTTTGGCGCAATGGCACCAGCTCATGCGCGACAACGCCATCCTCGACACGATGAAATCCGACTGCACCGGGAAGAACGTGGCGCATCAGGACGGCCGCACGGCCTGCCATCTCTGGCTATGGACCACGCCAAATGTCGCCCAGGCCGCGCATGGGTAGCGGGATGGACGAGCGTTTTACTCCCACCGCGGATGGGTCGGCTCGCTCGGTCGACTTCACCTCCCAGCTCGGCCGGGTTTTGCTCTGCCTGTTTCGGAACACGGTGCGCTTTCTGCTGGTGGCTGTGCTCGACGTGCTGATCCTCATGGTGCGGTTCATGCTTTGGTTCCGCCGCATCCTGTTCTGGCTGGGCTTCTTCTCAGCCCTGTCCTGCATTTTGAATTATGAGGTTCATAGGCTGCGCCTTGCCGCCTTCGCGCTCGGGGCTGGTATCCTCATGATGGCACTCTCACGCGCCAGCCTGCTCCTCAATGACCGGCTGCGCTTCTGGCAGTTGGAACTGCACGCCTGGGCTCAAGGCTGGCCGGTGCGGCGCTATGCGTTCACCGTGTTGCCACCTCGGCGTTAATGGAGTTGGCCATTTCAATGTCTAGCAGATTTTTCATGATTACATGTAAACATGT
>NZ_NCAS01000101.1:0-1392 GCF_002255515.1 Acidiphilium sp. 20-67-58
ATGCCGCCGGTGATGTAATATTGCGACCCGATGATGCTGCCGCCGTAATACGGGATCCACGGCACCTGCTTGGCGTCATGCCCGGCACCCACAACGTGAGTTTGGCCATCGCCCAGCTCACGCTGGTTCATGAAGCTCAGCTCCATCTGCGCCACATCGGTATTGAACCGGTCAGCCACATTAACGGTGCCGCCCAATTTACCAAGGGCGGACATCACCATCAGTGACCCGCCCTGGGTGATCGCGTCACCTTGGTTAATGTTATACTGGCCGGTGTAGTCCTTGATGTCATCCACCGCGATGGTCAGGTGCGGCTTGTTGGAAACTTCGATCTGGTGCGCCAAGCACGCCAGCGCTTCATTCATCGGCGTGTAATTGTCGCGGACAGGCGGCCCAATAACCACTGGCGCCTCGCCCTGCCCGACCTTGTCGAACTTGGTGGTGGCACCGCCCAACAAGGGTTCGCAACCGGCAAGGCTGAGAACCGCTAGGATCAAACCAAACGTAGCGGGAAGTTTCGCGGCACGGCGCAGCGAGCGAGGACGGTCAAAGTTCATCAGTCTATGACCTAAAAAATTCTTGAAGAAATCAATTAATCGCGCCGGTGGTCGTGTTGCCGCTGGCAGACCCGCTGCTGGAGCCGCTATTGAACACGCTGCCGGAGCAGGCAGTGCCGGAATTGCTGGCTGTTTGGGTGGAGCTTGTGTTGGTCTGCGTGGAGTTCAGCGGCGAGTTCACGGACCCGCTGGAAGAGTTTGACGTGGTACCGCCATTGTATGACGCACCAACCGTACCTGAGTTGGTCGGCGTGTTGGTGACCGTACCGGGTGAGGTGGTAGAATTCCCGTTCACAGCACTGCTGGTGGAGTTGCCGGTTGCGGTGGAAAGGCCACCGGCTGAGGTTGCGGCGTTGCCGCTGGTGGTGTTGGTGCCGGAATTACCGGTTGAAGTGGCCTGCGCGATGCAATTTTGCTGGCCGTTGATTGTGCTCGTGGTCGAGGTCGTCGTGCTGTACGTGGTGGTCGGCGGCTGGAACGTGTGGTGCTTAACCTGCTGGATCAGCGTCTGCACCGCTGCTTCGTTGGCAAAATCCGCCGTAGTCTGAAACTGCCAGGACGGATCCTCGCCATAGCCATTCGCGAAAACCGGGGTGAAAGGCCAAAACGTGGCCAGAACCACGCCAAGGGTTGCTGCGACTTTGGAGGGTCGAATTTTCAAGAAATTCATGTTCTACCTTGATTCTAATGGCCGTGGACGCAGCGTATTACAAAATCTTCATGGCTGATTAGCAAGAATCGCCGGTCCGGTCAACGACTGTAACATGAGCGCTGGTGTAACGGTGCAACGGAAAACACCAGTTTTTCGGCCAGTGAACTCGATAACGAGGTGTTA
>NZ_NCAS01000013.1:0-73359 GCF_002255515.1 Acidiphilium sp. 20-67-58
AGGCTCGCTCAGGCGGGACGGAAAAAAAAGAGTCCCCGGTCCGCCTCCCCAACCCACCCTGCCAGCAGTGCGCCAAGCCATCCTTGACCGTCTTTCTCGCTCACCGCCGCGGCATTGCCCTCACTGCGGATGTAGCCTCATCAGTAATCACAACAAACTTCCGCCAAAGTAGTGCTAGAGCGGTAGTCGATCATATTGGATCATATCCAGCTGCGGCGAACATGTTTTGGCATTCTGCGGGTGTGATGAGGTCGACGAGTTGTCCGATTGCGGCCCAAAGGGTGTCGATGGTCCGCGCGCCCTCTTTTCGCAGCAAGGCTTTGAGCTTGCTGAAGGCGTTCTCGATGGGGTTGAAGTCCGGGCTGTAAGGCGGGAGGTGGCGCAATTCAGCGCCTGCCGCTTCAATCAATTCGTGCACCCTCGGCCCTTTGTGGCTGGACAAGTTGTCCATCACGACGATGTCGCCAGGCCGCAAGATCGGCACCAGGCCCTGCTCGATCCATGCCTCAAACACCATCCGATTGACCGGGCAGTCGATTACGAAGGGGGCAACGATGCCGCTGTTGCGCAGGCCGGCTATCACCGTCGTGGTCTTCCAGTGGCCATGCGGCACACTCATCCGCAAGCGTTCACCGCGCCGACAACGGCCATGGCGACGGGTCATATTGGTGCTGGCCCAAGTTTCATCGACAAAGATCAGCCGGTCGGGGTCGAGATCTTCCTGGCCTTCAAACCACGCCCAACGCCGGCTCAGGACGTCAGGGCGCTCCTGCTCGGCGGCGTGCGCGGTCTTTTTTTGCGCGTGATGTGATGCCGCTGGAAGAAGCGCCTCAGCGTCCCGTAACCGAATTGGTGGCCCTGTGTGGCCAGCGCGCTGCGCAGTTCCTCAATCGTCGCATCGCGCATCTGCTCCAGCAGGTCGAGAACCACATGCGCCTGCTTCTCGATCCGCCCGGAGCGTCGGTCGCCACCATGTCGACCGGGCTTCAGGTTCCCCTGCGCGCTCAGCAGGCTGCGCCACCGACTGACGCTCGCTGCGCTGACACCAAACCGTGCCGCCGCCTCGCGGTGCGTCGCTCCCTGTTCCACAGCCGCCACCACACGGCCCCGCAGATCCTCCAAAAGAGTCTTTGCCATTCCTGCCAGCCTCCAAACTCCGGCAGATAGCTTGAATCAGATTTCAACCGCTTCCAGTACCCCAGCGATTCAGATGGTTCGGCTACCGCTCTAGCGGGGCCTGAACCGCGCCACGAAATCGAGGATCGCCGCCGCCGCCTCGTCCGGCGCCGGCCGCACAAGCACCCGTCCGCCGGCATCCCGCGTCTCGCTCACCGCCTGCAGCCGCGCCTCGGCCGAAACGTCGCCGCCAACATCGCCGATCAGCTTCGGCCGCGCCCGGTAGGGCCGGATTTCGGCTCCTTCCGGCATCACCGCCGGCATCAGCGCCGGTCCCGCCACTTCGTTCACCCGCCCGGCCAGCCGCGCCCGATGCACATAGGGTAGCGCCGCCGGTGCCGCCGGATGCACGGTGATCACCGCCGCCCGGCGCACCGTGGCCGCCCGCCGCCCGCCGCGCGGCAGCGCCTGCGTCACGGTAAATTCACCGTCCGTTAGCCCGATCGAGATCGCATCGGCGACGATCGGCCATCCCAGCGCCCGCGCCAGCCGATAGGGCAGCAGCCCGCCATCCGCCCCGCCCCGGCCGCGCCGCCCGGCGAGGATGAGATCCGGCATCCTTCCCTCCAGCACCGCCACCAGCGCACCGAGCGGATCGTCCGCCGCCCCGGCGCCGACCAGCGTCAGACCATCGATCCCGTGGCCCAGCACATCCAGCACCGCATCGTCGCGCCCACCGGCATGCAGCCCCTCGACCACCCCGCTCGCCCCGGCAATGCGCCGCGCCAGCGCTATCGCTTGCAACTCCACCGGCACCGGGCAGGGCTCGCCCGTCGCCGGATGCCGGCCGGCGGATAGCAGCACGACGATCCTCACGCCTCAGCTTCCAGCCGCGCGAGCAGCGCCGGCAGCACCGCCTGCGCATCGGCCACCACCGCCAAATCCGCCCGCGCGATCATCGCCGCGTGCAGATCGGTATTCACCGCGACCACATGCTCCACCGTGCCGATCCCCTGCAAATGCTGCGGCGCACCGGAAATCCCGAACGCCACATAGCAGTCAGCGTTGAGTACGGTCCCCGAGGCGCCGACCTGCATCTCCCGCGGCAACGCGCCGGCATCGCATACCACCCGGCTCGCCCCCGGTGTTGCCCCGAGCGCGCGCGCGAGATCGAGAAACCCCGCGAAATCCGCCACCCCGTTCCCCGCCGCGATCACGAATCCCGCCTCGTCCAGCCGCACATTCGCCGCTTCCACCGGCAGGGGCGACAGCCGCACCGCCATCGCCACATCCCTCGCCGGATCGCCCGGCGGATCAACCGGCTCGGCCGCGTGCGCCGGCCCGCGCCAAGGCGCAATGCGGTCGGCCGCGATGCTCAGCAGATGCGGCGGCGCCGCCCGCCATTCCACCCGCCCTGCGGCAGCCGGGCGGATCGCCTGCCGCGCCGACAGGCTCTCGACCGCATCGAACAGCGTCTCGTCGCGGAGTGCGGCCACCCGCCGCGCCAGATCCCCGCCATCCGCGCTCTCGGCGAATACCACATGGCGCGGCCGATGCGCGCCGATCACGGCGGCGACCGCTGCCGCCAACGCCGCCGGATCGTCCCGCTCGGGCAGCATCATCACCCGGTCCGCCCCCGCCGCCCCCGCGTCCTCCGGCAGGCTCGGCGCCAGCAGCACCACCGCCGCCCTCCCGCCGCCATCGAGCAATCGCGCCGCCCCCAGCACCTGCCGGTCATGGCGCGACAGCATGCCGCCCGCCATCTCCACCACGGCGAACACCAGATAGGCTGGCTCGGCGATGGTCACGACCGCGGCCGCCGCCTTTGCGACGACTGCATCCTGCGCGATTACCCCGCCGCGATGCATTCGGTCGATCCGCCGGCGCGGCGCCTCGGTCACCACCACCGCCGCGCGCTCGGTGCGCGGATCGCGGCGCTTCGCGCTCACGCCCGCACCGCCGCCGGCACCGCTTCCATCGCCTCATGCACCAGCTCGGCAATGTCGCGCACCGCGGGCCGTGCGCCCGTCACCCCTTCCAGCATTGCCGTGCAGCCCGGGCACGCCACGGCGACGATCCCGGCCCCCGTCTCCCGCGCCTGCGCCATCCGCAAATCCGGAATCCGCCGCTCGCCCGCGATGTCCGAAACCGGCGCGCCGCCCCCGCCGCCGCAGCAGAACGAGGCCGCGCCATGCCGCTCCATCTCGCTCACCGCCACGCTGATCCGCCCCAGCACCCGCCGTGGCGCGTCATACTCGCCGTTGTAACGGCCGAGATAGCACGGGTCGTGATAGGTCACCGTCACGCCGGATATAGCCCCCGGCCGGATCGCGCCATTGCCGATCAGCTCGTCGATCAGCGCCGTATGGTGCTGCACCATATAGTGTCCGCCGAACGCCGGATATTCCTGCCGCAATACATGCAGCGCATGCGGATCGGCGGTGATGATCCGGCTGAACCGCCGCCTCGCCAGCGACGCCACATTGGCGCGCGCGAGGCGCTCGAACCCCGCCTCGTCGCCGAGCCGCCGGGCGAGGTCGCCGCAATCTCGTTCTGCTTCCCCCAGCGCCGCGAAATCCAGCCCCGCCGCCCGCATGATTGCCACCAGCGCCCGCAGCGTTCGCCCGTAGCGCGCGTCGAACGCCCCATCGCCGAGCCAGAGCAGGATGTCGGCGCTCTCGCCCTCGCCCAGCACGCGCAGCCCGCCGGCGGCGAAATCGAGCCGCCGCCCGGGCTCGAACCCACCCGGATTGAACGCGTAGCGCAGCTCCGAAAGCACCTGGTCCGCCTTGCCCGGTGCAGCGCCCTCCGCGAGTGTCAGGTGCCGCCGCAGGTCGATCACCGCATCCACATGCTCGATCATCATCGGGCAGGCGGATACACAGGCGCGGCAGGTCGTGCAGGCGAACAGCGTCTCCGCGTGCAGCCGCCCGAGCACCGGGCCCGGCGACGAAATGCCGGGATGCGGCGAGCCGGCATAGGAAGGCGCGTCAGGATGCAGCGCCGCCGCCAGGTCCTGGATCAGCGCCTTCGGGTTCAGCTTCTGGCCGGCGGCAAAGGCCGGGCATGCCTCCTCGCACCGCCCGCACTGGATGCAGGCATCGAACCCCGCCAGCCGGTTCCAGGCGAAATCGCCGATCGTCGCCACACCGAATTTTTGCGCTGGCAACAGCCCGCTCTCCGCCGCGCCCGCGAAGCGCTCAGGCCGCGGATGCGCCGCGAGATGCACCGCCCCGGCCAGCGCGTGCCGCATCGGCCCGGCCGCGATCCCCGCCACCAGCCGCGCCCCGCCCCAGGCGGCAAGCCCGATCCCCGCCAGTGCCGGCAGCCACAGCCCGAGCAGAATGCCGAGCGAGGCCAGGAACCCGCCCGCCGCATAGGCAGCCAGATCCCGCGCCAGCCCCTCGAACGCCCCGCCCGAGAGTGACGCCGGCCTTACCGGCTGCCGCCGCTGCGCCACCAGCCGCGCGCCGAAAATTGCGAAACCAAAGCCGAATGCGGCCAGCAGCCACAGAATTTCCGCGCCACGCAGCGCCGGGATGACGCCCAGCAGCACAAGCGTAGTGCCGCCGAGCAAGCCCCCGGCAATCGCCTGGTGCATCCGCGCCGCCGCCGCCCGCAATGCAACCACGCCATGCGCGTCGACGAGATACCGCCGCGGCAGCGCCGCCAGCCCGCGCGCCCAGTCCACCGGTGCCGCCCCGCCGCGCCGCCATGATGCGGCAAGACGCAGCGCCTGCCCCACCACCCCGGCCAGCAGCAGCCAGGCCAGCAGGACGAACAGGCCCGCCATCAGAAATCCTTGCAGAGCCGCAGCGCGTCGTAGATCGCGGCGTGGATGTTGCGCCCCGCCGCCGCATCGCCGATGCGATAGAGCGCGTATCCTGCCTCCGGCCAGGGCTGCGCCCGCCCTGCCACCAGCGCGCCGGCATCGATCCGCCCCCGGTTGACCGACCCCGCCTTCAGCGGATCATACAGCGCGTCATCCGGCAACGTGCCGAAATCGACGACGACATGATCCACCACCCGTTCTTCCTCGGCGAGATCCATCGTGTTGCGCAGCACCGCAACCAGCCGGTTCTCCTCCCGCCGCACCGCGAGCAGGTCGAGATTAGGCGTCATGATCACGTCATGGCGGTAGAGTTCGCGCAGATGGATCGGCTGGTTGGTGGTGCCGACCTCCTCGGCCGCCATCCGGTCGCCGGTCGCAAGTTCCACCAGCGCGCCGCGCTTCGCCAGGAACTCGGCGCAGGAGGCGGCATTGTGCTGCCCCATCCCGTCATAGAGCAGCACCGAACCGCTGAGCGCGATCCCGTCGCGCAGGATCGCGGCGGTTGTTGTCACCAGTTCCGCCCCCTCCATGAAACCCGGATTGGGGACGCCGCCGGTCGCGAGAATCACGATGTCCGGCCGTTCCGCCAGCACCATCGCCGCATCCGCCGCGAGACCGAGCCGCAGATCCACGCCGAGCCTGCGCACCTGCGCGCCGAGCCAGCGCGGAATGCCCGACAGCGCCTCCCGCCATCCCGCCTTCGCGGCGATGTTGATCTGCCCGCCGAGCGCCGTCTCCCGCTCGAACAGCACCACCTCGTGGCCGCGCTCGGCACTCACCCGCGCGGCCTCCAGCCCGCCCGGCCCGCCGCCGACGACAACCACAAGCCGCCGCCGCGCTGCCTTGCCGATCACGTGCGGCATCGTCGCCTCGCGTCCGGTCGCGGCATTCTGGATGCACAGCGCATCCGCCCCGGTATAGATCCGGTCGATGCAGTAGCCGGCGCCGACGCACTGGCGGATATCGTCCTCCCGCCCGTCCTGCAGCTTGCGCGCGAGGTGCGGGTCGGCGATATGCGCCCGCGTCATCGCGATCATGTCGACATGCCCTTCCGCCACCGCGCGCGCAGCGGTGGCAAGGTCGGTCACCCGCTGGGCGTGGAACACCGGCACTTCAACCTCGCGGCGGATCGCGCTGGCCAGCGGCAGGAAGGGGGCTACCGGAAAGGACATGTTCGGCAGCGAGACCGCATGCGCCAGATGGTCCCGCGCCTGCCCGCCGAGCACATTGATGAAATCGACCAGCCCGCGCCGCGCATGCGCCTCGGCGATGGCCACGCAATCCTCGTGGCTCAGCCCCTCGGCCAGCATCTCGTCGCCCGACATGCGGATGCCGATCAGGAAATCATCCCCCGCCGCTGCCCGCATCGCCTCGAGAATCTCGAAACCGAACCGCATCCGGTTTTCCAGCGATCCGCCATATCCATCGCTGCGGTGATTGACCGAGGGCGACCAGAACTGGTCGACCAGATGCCCGTGCGCCGCCGAGAGTTCGCAGCCATCGAGCCCGCCCTCGCGCGCCCGCCGCGCCGCCGCCGCGAAATCGGCGATCACCCGATCGATATCCTCCTGCTCCATCTCGCGCGGGATCGACCGGCTCGCCGGCTCCCGCCGCGGCGAGGCGGACAGCGTCGGCAGCCAGTTCTCGGTATCCCAGCGCGTCCGCCGCCCCATATGCGTGAGCTGGATCATCAGCGCCGCGCCATGCGCGTGCACGCGTTCGGAAAACTGCTGAAAATACGGAATGACGCTGTCATCGGCGACGGAAATCTGGTTCCAAGGTGCCGCCGGACTGTCGAGCGAGACCGAGGACGATCCGCCGAACATCGTCAGCCCGATGCCGCCCTTCGCCTTTTCCGCGTGATAGAGCTGATACCGCTCCTGCGGCTTGCCGTCGCGGCCATAACCCGGGGCGTGGCTCGTGCTCATGATCCGGTTGCGGAACGTCGTCCGGCGGATCGTCAGCGGGCGGAACAGCGCCTCGGCATGGGCGATCATGCGCGGCCTCGCCGCTTCGGGACTCTCGGTGGCGCCAGCGCCACAGCGGGCAGCGGCCGCATCATCAGCGTTCGATCACGAGATCGGTCAGCGGTGTCGAGCAGCAGATCAGGATCAGGTCCTGGTCGATCTCGCGCTGGCGGATGCCACCCTGGTGCTTCATGTCCACCCGTCCCGAGACGAGCCTGCTCTTGCAGGTGCCGCACACGCCCTTGGTGCAGGACGAGGGAAGCCGCATTCCCGCCTCGCGCGCGGCGGCGAGAATATGCTGCCCGGGCGCGACCCCGATCGTCCGGCCGGACTTGCTGAACGTGACCTCGAAGGTTTCCGCTCCCTGCGCGGCGAGCACCTCCTCGACCGGCGGCGGCACGCCGAAATCGAAACTTTCCTCATAGTAATAGCGCATGTCGTAGCCGAGGCCGACGAGCCCCTCGCGCACCACCTGCATGTAGGCCGGGGGGCCGCAGTTGAAGATCCAGCGTTCGGCGAAATCCGGCGCCAGAAGTGCCAGCAGCTGCGGCGTCACCCGCCCGCGCGGCCCGCCCCAACGCCCGCCGGCGCCATCCGCCTCGCACACCGGAATGACCCGCAGGTTGGGCATCTGCCTCCCCATCACCGCGAGTTCGTCGCGGAAAATGATGTCCTCCGGCGCCCGCGCGAAATGGATGAACACGATATCCGCGTCTGGAGCGAGATCCTGATGCGCGCGCGTCATCGACATCAGCGGGGTGATCCCCGAGCCGCCCGAGAGGAACAGGTATTTTTCCCCCGGCGTCGCCACGAAGCTGAAATCGCCGAGCGGCCCGATCGCGCGGATCTCCATCCCCGGGCGCAGATTGTCGTGCAGCCAGGGCGAGACCACGCCGTCCGGCTTGCGCTTCACCGTGATCGAGATCTGGTCCGGCCGCGTCGGGCTGGAGGCGATCGTATAGCAGCGCTGCACGATCTCACCGCCCACCGGCACATCGAACACGAGGAACTGCCCTGGCCAGTAGCTGAAGCGCGAGGGCGTGCGGCCGACAAAGGTGAAGGTCCGCACATCGTGCGTCTCCAGCCGCGAATCCACGCAGACAAGAATGTCGTCAGCCTCCGGATCCCACGCGGACAGGCTGCCATCGCGCGCGGCGCGGCAACGCTCGGCCGGCGTCATGTTCATCGCGCCGGTTCGATCCCGAGCTGGGCGGCCATGCGACCGATATACCAGTTGGCGAAAGCCTCGACCTGGCCTTCGGTTTCGGTCGAGTACGGCCCCGGCACATAGCCAGCACTCGCCGCCCCCGCCTGGGCGAGGCCGACCAGCGCGCCGTCCTGCAGATTGGTTTCGCGCCACACCCGGATCAGGTTTTCGAGATCATAGTCCACACCCTGGATCGCATCGCGATGCACCAGCCACTTGGTGCGCAGCAGCGTGCGGTCCGGCGAGAGCGGCAGGACCGAGAAGGTCACGATGTGGTCGCTCATGAAATGATGCCAGGAATTTGGCTGGGTATGGAACGAGAGATCGCCGAGCCGCTTTTCCTTTGCCCGGCCGAGCAGCAGCCGGCTCGCCACCCTGGTGTCAAGCGTCTGCGATTCACCTTCGCGGTCCATCGGCATCCGCCCGATCCTGAACCCGGAAACCATGTCGTCGAGATGGCCGATTTCCTCGGAGGGAAAGCCGCTCGCCGTCCAGGCGCTGCACGAGCGCGCGACCATGTCGTCATAGCTCCGTCGCAGCGCCGCGCGCGCAGGATCGTCCTCGCGGGCGTCGAAGCCGAAGCCGAACTCGAAGATCGAGGACGTCAGCTCCGGATGGTTCATCGCGCAGTGATAGCACTCGCGGTTGTTCTCCATCGTCAGCTTCCAGTTGCCCTCCTCGATCAGGTCGATCTGCTGGGCCACCTTGCAGTTGGCGATCTCGTGCGGTGCGACATACGGCCCGACGATCCGTGCCATCTCGTCGAAATCCGCCGGCGGCGTCTCGGCGAGGCAGACGAAGAGCAGTCCCTCCAGCGAGCGGAGATGGATCTTCTTCAGCCCGTTGCAGGAATGATCGAACCCCTCGCCCATATGCTCGGCATGCAGGAGCGCGCCGTCGAGCCCATAGGTCCAGGTGTGATACGGGCAGACCAGCCGCCCCACGGCCGCCTTCTCGGTCGAGACCAGCCGCGCCGCGCGGTGCCGGCAGACATTGTGCATGGCATGGATCGCGCCATCGTCGTCGCGGCAGATCAGGATCTCGTTGTTGCCGATCTTCAGCGTCATCACGTCGCCAGGCTCGGGTACGTCCGGCTCGACGCCGACGAAAATCCAGTGCCGGTTGAAGATGTATTCGAGATCGGCGCGGAAGATGTCCGGATCGGTATAGAACTCCCGCTCCAGCATGTATCCGGGGCGCCGACGGGCCACCAGGTCGCGCAATGCGGGGGAAGCGACATCCGTCATGACGTTCACTTTCAATAGCGGCACTTTCAATAACGGCACTTTCGACAAGGATCAGCGCCCGGCAACGGAATGTGACGGTTCGGTGATGCAGCGTCTTTGGTTTTTGCGACATTGCGCCAGAACGATTTCGCAGGCCGCTCGCATGGCGGCCATGTGTTTTTCACATATTGCCGTCAGAATGGGCGCGGACCGGCATGAAGCCCCGACCCATCGCCGCCGGAGCCGCCCCGCATGGCCACCCCTGGCCGCATCTGCGAGGGCGACAGCCCATGCAGCGCCTTGAACTGGCGGGAGAAATGCGCGCAGTCTGCAAAGCCGGCCTCCAGCGCGATATCCGTCACCGACCGGTCGGTCGTCTCCAGCAGCCAGCGGGCATAGCGTAACCGCAGCGTGCGATAGAGCAGCGAGGGCCGCTGCCCGAGTGCGGCTTCGAAGCGCCGTTCCAACTGCCGCGTCGACAGGCCAAGTCGCCGCGCGATGATGGCGATCGGCACCGGGTCGGACAGGTTCTGTTCCATCATCAGCAGCGCCCGGCGCACCTGCCCGTCGGCCACGTCATGCGCCACCGGCGGGTGCGGCTGCACCGCCTCCTCGCCGCGCGTGCGCGCCAGTTGCAGTACCTGATGCGGCTTCTGCGCCAGCCTGCTGCCGAGATGCCGCTCGATCAGCAGCGCCGCGAGATCCGCCGCGCCAGCCCCGCCAGCGCAGGTGATCCGGTCGCCATCGATCTCGAACAGCCGGTCGCCGGTCACCTCGTGATCGGGAAAGGCTGCGCGGAAATCCTGATAGTGCAGCCAGCTGACACAAACGCGCCGCCCCTGCATCAAGCCCGCCTGGCAGAGCAGGAAACTGCCGTTGCAGATGCCGACGAGCTTCACCCCAGCCGCCGCCGCACGGGTGAGATAGGCGCAAAGCGGTGCTGCGTTCTGGTTGAGCCCGGTCAGCAACCCGCCGATCGCCACCACGTAATCGAAGCCGGAGGGGTCGAGAAACGGCGTACCGGGCAGCACCTGCACCCCGCAGCTCGCGCGAATCGGCGCCGCAGTGTCGGACATGATCGTCCAGCGGCAATTGATCGGTCGCGAGAAATCCGATTCGTCAGCGGCGAGCCGCAGCGTGTCGACGAACATCGACAATGCCGACAGCGTGAAATCGTGCGTGAGGAGAATGCCGACCGAAAGCGGCCGCCGCTCCTCACCCCGCGCCCCGCTCGCCACCCGTTCGCCCATCGGTCACCTCCGCCATCGCGCCGCATACGAGCCATGCGGCGATGACGCATATGACCACACAAGGACGGCCCGGCATACCTAAAACATTCATCAACTTCTGGCGGGGCTGGACCGTGCCGCGGCGTCAGCCCGGCGCCACCGCCATCGCGATATAATTGATCCCGGTATCCCGCCCGATGCGAAACCCGCCTCGCAGCGGCGCCGGCACCATCCCCGCCGTCGCCGCCAGCCGCAGCCCGGCGGCGCGGCACATCGCGGCAAGCTCGCCCGGGGTGATGAATTTCCGCCAGTCATGCGTGCCGGGCGGTGCCAAGCGAAGTACATATTCCGCTGTATATTTTGCAAAAACAATAGATTGTGGCGTTCTATTCAGTGTTGATATGAATAACCGGCCGCCTGGCCGCAGCAACCCGGCCAGCGTGTCGAGAAACCCCTGCGGGTCTGGCACATGCTCAATCACCTCCAGCGCCGTCACTGCGTCGAACCGCACGCCGGAGGCGACGAGCGTGTCGGTCGTCGTCGCGCGGTAGTCGATCTCCAGCCCCTGTGCTGCCGCATGCGCCCGCGCCACCGCGATCGCCTCGGCCGCGGCGTCGATCGCCGTCACCCGGCAACCGGCACGCGCAAGGCTTTCCGCCAGCAGCCCGGCACCACAGCCGACATCGAGCAACTCCACCCCCGCAGCCTCGCCGCGCACCGCCGACATGTGATCGACGATCCACCGGCTGCGCGCCGGGTTCATGGCGTGAAGCGCGCGCATCGGCCCGTGCCTGTCCCACCAGCGCGCCGCCAGCGCGTCGAACTTCCGCACCTCCGCCGCGTCCGCCCGTCCGGCGGACTGCCCGTCATCCATGCTCACATCCTCTCCGGCCTGCATTGCCCTTCTCCCGGGCTCTCGCTATGTGAGCCTGCCGGGAGACGGCAGCAAGCGCCGCTCCCGCGTTGATACCAGTTTCACGGCAAGATCGGATCACATGGCGCGCATCGTGATGAAATTCGGCGGCACTTCTGTCGCCGATCTGGACCGGATTCGCAACGTCGCCGCGCGCGTCAAGCGCGTGGTGGACGAGGGGCACGAGGTCGCCGTCGTCACCTCGGCAATGGCCGGCGCCACCAACCAGCTCGTCGCCTGGTGCCAGGAACTCTCCCCGCTCTACGACGCGCGGGAATACGACACGGTGGTGGCCACCGGCGAACAGGTCACGGTCGGCCTGCTCGCGATCGCCCTGCAGACCATCGGCGTCGACGCCCGCTCCTGGACCGGCTGGCAGATCCCCATCCGCACCGACGGCCAGCACGGCAAGGCGCGGATCGATAGGATCGACGGCGCCGAGCTGATCCGGCGCATGCAGATGGGCCAGGTGCCGGTGATCGCAGGCTTCCAGGGCATCGGGCCGGATAACCGCGTCACCACCCTCGGCCGCGGCGGGTCCGATACGTCCGCCGTTGCCGTTGCCGCTGCCGTCAAGGCCGACCGCTGCGACATCTACACCGATGTCGACGGCGTCTATACCACCGACCCGCGCATCGTCCCGAAAGCGCGCAAGTTGCCAGCCATCGCGTATGAAGAGATGTTGGAGCTGGCCTCGGTTGGTGCGAAAGTATTGCAGACTCGCTCCGTCGAACTCGCAATGAAGGAGCGGGTGCGGGTGCAGGTTCTCTCCAGCTTCACCGATGCCCCGGGAACGCTGGTCGTTGATGAGGATGAAATCGTGGAACAGGAAATCGTCGCCGGCATCGCCTATTCGCGTGACGAGGCCAAGGTCACCGTCCGCCGCGTGCCCGACCGCCCCGGCGTCGCCGCCTCGGTGTTCGGTCCGCTCGCCGAGGCCGGTATCAATGTCGACATGATCGTGCAGAACGTCTCCGCCGACGGCACCACCGACATGACCTTCACCCTCAACAAGACCGAGCTGCCCCGCGCCCGCCTCGTGCTCGACGAGAAGCGCGACGAGATCGGCTTCGCCGACCTCGCGACCGATCCCGACGTCGCCAAGATCTCGGTCGTCGGCGTTGGCATGCGCAGCCATGCCGGTGTCGCTGGCACCATGTTCCGTTCGCTCGCCGCCCGCGGCATCAACATCCAGGTGATTTCGACCAGCGAGATCAAGGTGAGCGTGCTGATCGACGCCGAATACACCGAACTCGCCGTGCGCGCCCTGCACACCGCCTATGGGCTCGACGTCGCGTGAGCGCGCTCGATCAGCTCTGGGCCCGCGGGCGCGATTTTCTCGGTACCGAAACCGCGATCATGGGTGGCGCCATGAGCTGGGTCAGCGAGCGCCACCTCGTCTCCGCCATCTCCAATGCCGGCGGCTTCGGCGTGATCGCCTGCGGCTCGATGAGCCCCGAACTGCTCGATGCCGAGATCGCCGCAACGAAGGCGCTCACCACGAAACCCTTCGGCGTCAACCTGATCACCATGCACCCGCAGCTCCTTGAGCTGATCGCGGTCTGTGTCCGCCACGGCGTGGGGCATGTCGTGCTCGCCGGCGGCCTGCCCTCCTCCGCCGCGGTCCGCGCGGTCAAGGACGGCGGCGCCAAACTCGTCTGCTTCGCGCCCGCCCTGGTGCTCGCGAAACGCCTCATCCGCAGCGGCGCCGACGCGCTGGTGATCGAGGGGTCCGAGGCCGGCGGCCATATCGGCCCGGTCTCGCTGGCGGTGCTGGCGCAGGAAATCCTGCCCGTCATCACCGAGGTTCCGGTCTTTGTCGCTGGCGGCATCGGCCGCGGCGAGGCGATCCTCGCCTTCCTCGAAATGGGCGCCGCCGGTGTGCAGCTCGGCACCCGCTTCGCCGCCTCCGCCGAGAGCATCGCCCACGCCAATTTCAAGGCCGCCTTCCTCAAGGCCAACGCGCGCGACGCGATCCCCTCGGTCCAGCTCGATGCCCGTTTTCCGGTCATCCCGGTGCGCGGCCTCGCCAATGCCGGCACTGCCCGCTTCATCGAGCATCAGGCCGAAACCATCCGCCGCTTCCAGACCGGCGAACTCGACAAGGAGCAGGCCCAGCTCTCGATCGAGCATTTCTGGGCCGGCGCGCTCCGCCGCGCGGTGATCGAAGGCGATGTCGAGCAGGGCTCGGTGATGGCCGGCCAGTCGGTCGGCATGGTCACCGCGATCCAGCCGGTCGCCGCGATCATCGCCGAGCTCATCGCCCAGGCCGATGCCGCCTTCGCTGCCCGCGCCACCGCCCGCCAGCCGGATGCCTCGATCGAAGCGGCCTAAGGGCGCGCCCCGCCCACGCAATATCCCGCTCGCCGCCTCGCGGCGGCTGTTCGCGAAGCTGCGCGACCGGCTGAGCTCCGGCAATTCCAGCCTGGCCGAGCTGGTGGAGCTGATCGCCGCTGAACTCGCGGTCGAGGTCTGCTCGGTCTATGTCGCCCGTGCCGGCGAAATGCTCGAACTCGCCGCCACCCACGGGCTGCGCATCGCCGCGGTCGGCCATACAAGGGTGCGGGTTGGCGAGGGCATCATCGGCCTTGCTGCCGCCAAGGGCGAGGCGCTCAACCTGCCGGACGCGCAGAACCACCCCGAATTCGCCTACCGGCCCGAAACCGGCGAGGAACGCTACGCCTCGATGCTCGCAGTGCCGATCCGCCGTGCCGGTCGCACGCTCGGCGTCATCGCGGTGCAGAATTCCGACCCCCGCGTCTACACCCCGCTCGAGGTCGAGACGATCTCGACCATCGCCATGCTGATCGGCGAGATTCTCGCCAGCCAGGGTGCCGCCGACATCGCCGCTGCCGGCTTCGGCGATGCTCTGGCACGGCGCTATTCCGGCCATCCGCTCGCCCCCGGCATCGTGCGCGGCACCGTGCTGCCCTTCGGCCGCTCTCCCGGCCCGCGCCACGTCCTCGCCGAAGACACGGCCGCCGAGCTGTCCCGGCTCGACCAGGCGATGGCCGATGCCGAAACCTCGCTCGACAACCTCGTCTCCGAGCATCTGCCCACCGGCCACGCCACCCGCGAGGTTCTGGAGGCCTACCGCCTGATCTCGCAGGGCACCGGCTGGCTCGAGCGCGTCCGCGCCGCGATCAATGATGGCCTGACCGCCGAGGCCGCGGTTGACCAGGTCGGCAGCGAGCTGCGCCGGCGCATGCGCAAGGTGGCCGATCCCTATCTGCGGGAGCGTGTCGCCGATATCGAGGACATGATCGAGCGAATGCTCGTAGCCCTTGGCGCCGGCACCGCGAAGCCTGAGGATGCGCGCGGCATGGTCCTGGTCTGCCGCCGCCTCGGCCCCGCCGAACTGCTCGACTGGCACCAGCGCGGCATTGCCGGCGTGGCGATCGAGGAGGCCAGCACCGGGGGCCACGCCGCAATCCTCGCCCGCGCGCTGGAAATCCCCGCCATCGCTGTCGAGGCCGGTGCCACCGAGGCTGCGCGTCAGGGCGATCCCGTGCTGCTCGACGCCGAATCCGGCGCCCTGATCCTTCGCCCCGATCCCGAGGTCACCGCGCTGTATGACCGCGCCCTCGCCGCCCGTGGCGCCCGCGCCGCCGAGCTTGCCGTCTTCCGCGACCGTCCGGCCCGCACCCAGGACGGCACCGAGGTCACGCTGATGCTCAATGTCGGCCTCGCCTTCGAGATCGACCAGCTCACCCGCACCGGCGCCGAGGGCATCGGCCTCTACCGCACCGAGATCGCCGCCCTCGCCGCTGCCCGCGTGCCCGGCGTCGCCGCCCAGGCGGCCGAATATCGCCGCGTCCTCCAGCGCGCCGATGGCAAGCGCGTCGTCTTCCGCACCCTCGATCTCGGCGCCGACAAGCTCCTGCCCGGCGAAGCCGACGACCAGGTGGAGAACCCGGCGATGGGCTGGCGCTCGCTGCGCGTCGGGCTCGACCGCCCGGCCATCCTGCGCAAGCAGCTCCGCGCCCTGCTGATGGGCGCGGTCGGTCTCGACCTCTCGGTGATGTTCCCGATGGTGGCGACGGTCGCCGAATTCCGTGCGGCGCGCGACCTGCTCGAGGCCGAGGCCGCGCGGCTCGACGAGAAGCCGAACCGCATCGAGATCGGCACCATGCTCGAAGTGCCCTCGTTGCTCTTCCAGCTCCCCGGCCTGCTCGCCGAGGCCGATTTCGTCTCCCTCGGCACCAACGACCTGATGCAGTTCCTCTTTGCCGCCGATCGCGGCACGCCGCGCCTCGCCGGCCGTTACGACGTGCTCTCCGCCCCGGTGCTGGAACTGATCGAGGGCCTTGCCGCGGCCTGCGCCGAGGAGGAGGTGGGTTTCTCGATCTGTGGCGAGGCCGCCGGCCGGCCGCTCGACGCGCTGGTCTTCGCCGCCATCGGGGTCGATACGCTGTCGATGTCCGGTGCTGCGATCCTGCCGGTCAAGGCGCTGTTCGCCGATGCCGATCTCGCCGCCCTGCGCCCGGTGCTGCGCGAACTCCGCCGCGCCGGCGCCGCCGGCACCTCGCTGCGCGAACCTCTCACGGCCTGGGCGCGGGAACACGGTTTGCCGATCTAGGCCGAACGCGCTAAACCGCCATCCGGACCGGGTCGAGACCGGGCAAATGCACGGACCGGGACTCTATTTCGCCCGGCTGCTGTGGCAGGTCGCCGCCTCTCGGCCGTCCTCCCTCAACTCCGCCCCGCGGGCATTCAAGGGCATCATGAACGGCGACAACGACCTCACAACTGCCGGATACGACACATCCTCCCGTGGCGGGCCGGAAGCCGTCGGCGCCGAATTGCGCGCCTTCCGCGAGCGTCTGGGCTGGAAACTGCCGGATATAGCGGCACGCCTGAAGATCAGGCGGGTGTTTCTCGAGGCCATCGAATCCGGCAATCTCACGGCACTGCCTGCGCCGACCTACGCGGCCGGCTTCATCCGCTCCTATGCCGAGATCATGGGACTCGATCCCGAGGAAATCCTCCGCCGCTTCCGCGCCGAGGGCATGAGCCGCAGCCGCCCGCCAGCCCTGAGCTTCCCCGAGCCGTTGCCGGACCGCGCCGTTCCGCCCGGCGCCGTACTCTTCCTTGTCGCCGCGGTCGGCCTCGCCGGCTATTTCTTCTGGTATCGCCATTCGGAGCATGAACTCCGGATGGCGCGCATGGTCCCCGAGGTCCCGGCCAAACTCGCCCCGCTGGCGATCCCGAAATCATCGGCACCGACGCCGGCGCCAGCGCCGGCCAAAACCGCTGCCGCCGGCGCGCCCGCATCGGGAACCAGCGCCCCTGCGCCGTCCGCCGCCACACCGCCGGCGGCATCGGCTTCGGCGGGAGCGCCCCCGGCTGCCACCGCGCAAGCCAGCGCATCCCAAGCCGCGGTGTCGCAGACGGCGTCTTCCACCCCACCGGGGGCGACGCCCGGCACCCCCGCTGCGTCAACGCCCGGCTCGGCCGCCGCAGACAGCGCGATGCCGAACCCGACGGCGGGCACCGGCACGGCAGATAGCGCCGCGAACCCCGGCGGCAATTCCGGTGCGGTCATCGCCGGCACATCAGCCTCCACTGCCGCCGGAACGCCGGCCGCTGCCGCCGGCACGGCCGCCGCTGGGACCACGCCCCCCGGCACCGCAGCTACGAGTGCTTTGCCTGCTGGCCAGGCTCCCGCAGCAGCCGCGTCGGTCAGCGCTAACCCGCTGGTGATCAGCGCCAGTGCCGACAGCTGGGTTGAGGTTCGTGGCCCGCACGGCACCATCCTGTTCAGCCGCGTGCTCAAGGCCGGCCAGTCCTGGCCGGTGCCGAACGAGCCGGGCCTGACCATGACCACGGGCAATGCCGGCGGCACCGAACTGGTCCGCAACGGCACTGCCGGCGCGCCGCTCGGCAAGCCCGGCGCGGTGCTCCACAGCGTTCCCCTCACGCCGGCCGCGCCCGCGGGCGGCGCAACCGCCCCGGTCGCCAGCCCGGCAGCACAGTAACCCCTCCACGGAAGCGAGCCCGATGAACTACCGCGAATACCAGCAGATCATCCGCCGCAAGTCGCGGCAGATCAGCGTCGGCCCGGTCAAGGTCGGTGGCGACGCGCCGATCACCGTGCAGACCATGACCAACACGCCGACCGACGACGTCGCGGCCACGGTGGCCCAGATCCAGCGTGCCGAGCGCGCCGGGGTCGACATCGTCCGCGTCTCCTGCCCCGACGAGGCGGCTACCGCTGCCCTCGCCGACATCGTGAAGCAGGTGAACGTCCCCATCGTCGCAGACATCCATTTCCACTACCGCCGCGCGATCGAGGCGGCGAAGGCGGGGGCGGCCTGCCTGCGCATCAACCCCGGCAATATCGGCAGCGCCGAGCGCGTGCGCGAGGTCGTCGCCGCCGCCCGCGATCACGGCTGCTCCATCCGCATCGGCGTCAATGCCGGCTCACTGGAGAAGCACCTGCTCGAGAAATACGGTGAGCCGAACCCCGACGCCCTGGTCGAATCCGCCCTCGAACACGCGAAGATCCTTCAGGATCACGACTTCCATGAATTCAAGATCAGCGTGAAGGCGTCGGACGTGTTCATGGCCGTCGCCGCCTATCAGCAGCTCGCCGAGGTCTGCGACCACCCGCTGCATATCGGCATCACCGAGGCCGGCGGACGGCGCACCGGTACGGTCAAATCCTCGATCGGGCTGGGCTCGCTGCTGTGGGCCGGCATCGGCGACACGATGCGCGTTTCCCTCTCCGCCGAGCCGGAGGAAGAAGTCGCTGTCGGCTGGGACATCCTGAAGTCGCTCGGCATCCGCCATCGCGGCGTGCGCGTCATCTCCTGCCCCTCCTGCGCCCGCCAGGGCTTCAACGTGATCGACACGGTGGCCCAGCTCGAAGACCGTCTCGCCCATATCGAGGAGCCGATCACCCTCTCGATCATCGGCTGCGTGGTCAACGGGCCGGGCGAGGCGCTAATGACCGATCTCGGCGTCACCGGCGGCGGCAATGGCCGCCACATGGTCTATGCCGCCGGCAAGACCGACCACACGATCGAGGGGGCGGCGATGATCGACCATGTCGTCGACCTCGTCGAACAGCGTGCCGCCCGCCTGCGCGAGGAAAAGGCGGCGGCGAAGCAGGCGGCGGAATAGCCCGCCCGCGCGTTGCGGACTGTTCAGCGGCGGCGATTTCCGGCAAACCACCGGCAATCTCCGCTGTCTGAAGGATTTCCGCCTTGACCAAGCCCCAACCCGTGCGCGGCACCCAGGACATCATCGGCGAGGACGCGCGCCGGCATCACCACGTGATCGAGACCGCCCGCCGCATCGCCGCGCTCTACGGCGCCGCCGAATGGGCCACGCCGGTCTTCGAGCTCACCTCCGTCTTCGCCCGCAACCTCGGCGAAACCTCCGATGTGGTGACCAAGGAGATGTATAGCTTCGAGGATCGCTCCGGCGAATCCGTCACGCTGCGTCCCGAGGGCACCGCCGGCGTCTGCCGCGCCCTGGTCTCCAACGGCCTCACCCAGACCCTGCCGCAGAAAATCTTCTACCAGGGTCCGATGTTCCGCTACGAGCGCCCGCAGAAGGGCCGCTACCGCCAGTTCCACCAGATTGGCCTCGAGATCATCGGCGCCGCCGAGCCGCTGGCCGATGCCGAGGCGATCGCCTGCGGCCAGCAGATCCTCGACGAGCTTGGCGTCGGCGCCAGCATCACCCTGCACATCAACACGCTGGGCGACCGCGACAGCCGCGATGCCTACCGCACCGCCCTGGTGGATTATCTCTCCCGCTATGAATCCGAGCTTTCCGACGAGAGCAAGGTCCGCCTGGTCAAGAACCCGCTGCGGATCCTCGACACCAAGGATGCGAACGACATCCGCCTCCTTGCCGACGCCCCGCTTATCTACGACCACCTGAACCCCTCCTCCGCCGCCTTCTATGACGGGCTCAAATCCGCACTTGCCGCCTTTGGCATCGCCTTCGTCGAGAACCCGCGAATCGTCCGCGGCTTCGACTACTACAACCATACCGCCTTCGAATTCGTCTCCACCGCCCTCGGCGCGCAGGGCACGGTGCTCGGCGGCGGCCGCTACGACCAACTGGTCGAGCAGATGGGCGGCCCGCCCACCCCCGGCGTCGGCTGGGCGGCGGGCATCGAGCGCCTCGCCATGCTGCTGGCAGCCCCCCCCGCCACGCCGCGCCCCGTCGCCATCATACCGATGGGCGAGGCCGAGCAGACCGCCGCGATCGAGATCCTCGCCACCCTCCGCCGCGCCGGCATCGCCGCCGAGGCCGCCTATCGCGGCAACCTGAAGAAGCGTCTCGAACGCGCCAACCGTATCAACGCCCGCGCCGCGGTGCTGATCGGTGCGGACGAACTCGCCCGCGGCGCCGTCACCCTCAAAACCCTCGACGACGGCGCCCAGCGCGAACTCCCCCGCGCCGAGCTTCTCGCCGCCCTCGGATGACCAGCTGACGCGATGACCCTGGAGCAGAACCTCGACCGTATCGTTCTCCGCGCCGAGGAGTTGCGCGCGATGCTCGCCGCCGGGGTCGATGGCGAGCGCTTCGTCGCCGCCTCGCGCGAGCTGGCCGAAATCGAGCCGGTCGAGCAGCAGATCCTTCTGCTCCGCGCCGCCGAGCGTGCTCGCGACGAGGCCGAGGCCGCCCGCGCCGATCCCGAGCTGCGCGAGCTGGCCGATGCCGAACTCCTCGCCCTGCGCGAGACCCTGCCGCGTCTCGAACACGAAATCCGCCTCGCCCTCCTGCCGCGCGACGCCGCCGACGAACGCCCCGCCATCCTCGAAATCCGCCCCGCCGCCGGCGGCGACGAGGCCGCGCTGTTTGCCGCCGAACTCTTCGCCGCCTATCGCCGCTACGCCGATTTGCGTGGCTGGCGCTTCGAGGTGCTGGACTATACCGAGACCGAGCTTGGCGGCCTGCGTGAGGGCATCGCCGAAATCACCGGCAGCGCCGTCTTTGCCCGCCTCAAGTTCGAAAGCGGCGTCCACCGCGTCCAGCGCGTCCCCGCCACCGAAACCCAGGGCCGCATCCACACCTCCACCGTCACCGTCGCCGTCCTGCCCGAGGCGGAGGATGTCGATGTCGAGATCAACGAGGCCGATCTCCGGATCGACGTCTTCCGCGCTTCCGGCGCCGGCGGCCAGCACGTCAACAAGACCGAGAGCGCCGTCCGCATCACCCATCTGCCCACCGGCATCGTCGTCGCCATGCAGGAGGAGCGCAGCCAGCACAAGAACCGCGCCAAGGCGATGAAGATCCTGCGCGCCCGGCTCTACGAGCAGTCCCGCGCCGCCGCCGCCGCCGGCCGCGCCGCCGACCGCAAGTCCCAGGTCGGCACCGGCGACCGTTCCGAACGCATCCGCACCTACAATTTCCCCCAGGGCCGCGTCACCGACCACCGGATCAACCTCACCCTGCACAAGATCGACCGCGTCATGCTCGGCGAGTTCGACGACATCATCGATGCGCTGACCGAGGAAGACCAGGCCGCCCGCCTCGCCGCCGCCGGCGCATGATCCCGACCACCGAGGCCCTGCGCGAACTCGGCCGCATCCTCGCCGCGGGCGGCGTCGAAAACCCGACCCGCGAGGCCCGCCTCATCCTCGCCCACGCGCTCGGCGTCGACCTCGCCGCACTCTGGGCGCTCGACGAGGTCGATCCCGAACCCGCTTTAGCCCTCGCCCGCCGCCGCGCCGCCCGCGAGCCGCTCGCCTACATCACCGGCGCAAAAGGCTTCTGGAGCCTCGATCTCGCCGTCTCGCCGGCAACGCTCATCCCCCGGCCAGACAGCGAAACCCTCATCGAAGCCGCGCTGCGCCACCGCCCCGACCGGGACAAGATCCGCACGATCCTCGATCTCGGCACGGGCACCGGCGCGCTGCTCCTCGCCGCCCTCACCGAATACCCCGACGCTTGCGGCCTCGGCATCGACCGCGTGCCCGCTTCCTGCGCCCTCGCCCGCGCCAATGCCGCCCGCACCGGCCTTGCGTCCCGCGCCGCCTTCTGCTGCGCCGACTGGGCAGAGGCGATCGCCGCCCGTTTCGACCTCATCCTCGCCAACCCGCCCTATATCCCGAGTGCCGACATCCCCGGCCTGATGGCGGAAGTCGCCGCCCACGAGCCCGCCTCCGCCCTCGATGGCGGCGCCGACGGGTTCGACGCCTATCGCCGCATCGTCGCGGATCTGCCGCGCCTGCTCGCCCCGGGCGGGCTCGCCATCCTCGAAGCCGGGATCGGCCAGGCCCAAGCCCTTATCGCCCTCGCCGCCGCGCACGGGCTGGATGCGGCCGCCGAACCCGATCTCGCCGGCATCCCCCGCGCCGTGTTCATGTCAGGGGCGGGAAAATATTCGTGAAAAACCATTTGGCGTTCCGGCCGAATCAGACTAGATAACAATTCCGTATTCGATACCCGGCCTCATGAGGCCGGAACGGCGGGTTCCCGACCGCTTCGTCCCGCGACGCGGTGCCGGTTCCGCAGGTGCCGTATCGAACTCGTTTGAACGACCACGCCATGAAAGACGCTGCCCGACCACGACCAGGGAAACGACGGTCCGGCACGCGCATGGTCGCACTGCAACAGGATACCGGAACTCTATGAACATAAAACGTATGCGCGGGCGCAACAATCGTGGTGGCGGCGGCGGTTCTTTTCGCAGCTATCAGGGGGGCACCCCGCTGAACCGCAATCACGTCTTTGACAGCAATGGCCCCGAACAGCGGGTCCGCGGCACCGCCCAGCAGCTTTACGACAAGTATCAGCAGCTTGGACGCGATGCCTCAAGTGCCGGCGACCGCGTTCTCGCCGAAAGCTATTTCCAGTATGCCGAACATTATTTTCGCATCATTTCAGCGATGAACCAGGCAGCCCAGACACAGCACGGCAACGGCCACGCCCGGCGCAACGACGCCTCGCAATCCTCCGACGCCCAGGACGATCAGGATCTTGCTGAACCCGCCCCCGGCCTCGGCGACCAGCCTTCCACCGAAGCCCGCGAAATCCCGATCAGCGCCGCACCGCCCGAGGTCTGATCGCGACCAGCCGCCCGCGCCGCCGCCCGGTCACTCCCGGGCGAGCAGCCGGTCGTTGACGAACCGTGCGATCCGCCGCCCCGGCCGATTGCGTGTCTCGCGCGCGTAGCGCTCGCGCAGCGCCTGCTCGTGATAGGCGTCGCGCACCCAGTCGAGAAACGCCATACCGCTGCCCTCCTCCTCGTACATATCGAGGAAGGCGTCCAGAATCCCGGTATTCGACTGCCGGATATGGCCGAAGCGCAGGCTGAGCTGCCGCCGCGCCTCGGCGACGCTGCCGCCCTCGATCAGCACGAACAACGCGCTCGCGATCCCCGCCCTGTCGGCGCCGGACTTGCAGTGCACCAGCGCCGGCCGCCGCATCGTGCGGATGATCTCGGCCAGCCGCAGGATGCGGTCGCGATGCGGCGCGCCGCGCGATTCCAGCGCCATGTCGTAGAAATCGAGCCCGAGCCGCCGCGCCGCCTCGCGCGAGAGCGCGTCCGAGCCGTTGCGGCACTCGCCGCGCAAGTTGATCAGCGTGTTGAGCCCGACCAGGCGGCGGAATTTCGCCAGCTGGAACGGCACCGGATGGTTCGAGCGATACAGCGCGCCCGGCTTGACCGGCGCAAAATTGGTCCAGCCCAGCCGCAGCACGGCGTGGTCGACGAACAGCGCGTCGATCCAGGCATTGCGCCGTCCCGCCGGAGTCGACAGGTCGCCGCGATAAATCGTGTCCATGCCGGCTGACTAGCAGGTATTCTCTGCCCATGCGACTCGCTCTGCCCGCCCTCGTGGCGCCGCTGCTGCTCGCCGCCTGTGCCAGCTCGCGCTTCGCCGGATACGGCACCCCGACCACGCTCACCTGCGTGCCCTATGCCCGCGCCGTCTCCGGCATCGAGATCACCGGCGATGCCTGGCGCTGGTGGGACGAGGCCGACGGGCGATACCCCCGCGCGCAGCGCCCCGTCCCCGGCGCCGTGCTGGTCTTCCGCCGCCACGGCGCGATGACCGCCGGGCATGTCGCTGTCGTTACCCGTGTCCTCGGCCCGCGCGAGATCCTCGTCACCCAGGCCAATTGGCTGCCCGGCCGCATTCAGCGCGCCACCCCGGTGCTCGATGTCTCGCCCGCGAATGACTGGACTTCGGTGCGCGTCTGGTACGCGCCCGATCACGAACCCGGCCGCACCATCTACCCCACCGACGGCTTCATCCTCCCCGCCCACGCAAGGCTGGAAACCGTCCCCGCCCCCCGCTAATGCTCTGCGCTGGTTGCGGCCGATCCGGCCGGACGCCAACCGCCAAGGAGCAAGAATGCTACGCAATGCGCTGACCGTGGGCGCCTGGACGATGGGCAGTCGGGTGCTCGGCTTCGCGCGCGACATCCTGATCGCCGCCCTGCTCGGTGCCGGCCCGGCGGCGGACGCATTTTTCGTGGCGCTGCGTCTGCCCAACCTGTTCCGCCGCCTGTTCGGCGAGGGCGCGTTCAGCGCCGCCTTCATCCCCGCCTATGCCGGCGCCCTCGCGCAGGACGGCGAAGCCCCGGCCCGCCGCCTCGCCGAGGAGGTCACTGCCATCATGGCGCTGTTCCTCTTCGCGCTCACCATCCTCGGCCTCGTGTTCATGCCCCTCGTGCTCGACATCCTGGCCCCCGGCTTCCGCGCCGATCCGGCAAAATTCGCCCTCGCGGTCCGGCTTTCGCGCATCACCTTCCCCTATCTCTGGCTGATCTGCCTCTGCGCCCTGTTCTCCGGCGTGCTGAACGCGCGCGGCCATTTCGCCGCTGCCTCCGCGGCACCCATCCTGTTCAATGTCTGCATCATCGCAACCCTTCTCATCCTGCACGCCGCCGGCCAGCGCGTGCCCGAGGCGCTGGCCTATGGCGTCGCTTTGTCGGGGATCGTGCAGTTCGTCCTGCTCGCCTGGGCGATGGCTCGCGCCGGCTCGCCGCTGCGCCTGCGCGTCCCGCGCCTCACGCCGGGGGCGCGCACCGTGCTGCGCCGCCTCGGCCCCGGGCTGATCGGCGCTGGCGTCACCCAGCTCAACCTCACGGTCGATACCATCATCGCCTCGCTGTTGCCCACCGGCACGGTCTCCGTGCTCTATTATGCCGACCGGGTGAACCAGCTTCCCCTCGGCGTCATCGGCACCGCGGTCGGCACCGTGCTGCTGCCGAGCCTCTCGCGTCAGTTCCGTCGCAACGAGACCGACGCCGCCCGCGAGTCGCTCAACCGCGCCATCGCGGTCTCGCTGCTGCTCACCCTGCCCGCCGCTGCCGCCCTCGCCGCGATCGGCCTGCCAGTGATGCGCACCCTCTTTGCCCATGGCGCCTTTTCCGACACCGATGCCGCGCGCAGCGCTGCCGCCCTCGCCGTCTATGCTTTCGGCCTGCCCGCCTTCGTGCTGGTGAAACTGTTCGCCCCCGGCTTCTTCGCCCGCGGCGACACCTCCACCCCGGTCAAGACCGGGCTCGCCGCGGTCGCGATCAACCTCGCCCTAAACCTCGCCCTGATGCATCCGCTGCAACAGGTCGGCATCGCGCTCTCCACCAGTCTCGCCGCCTGGTTCAACGCCATCGCCCTCGCCCTCCTGCTTCGCCGCCGCGCCGATTTCGCGCCGGACCGCGCGCTTGCCCGCCGCATCCTTGCCATCGTGCTGGCGAGCGGGCTGATGGCCCTGGCCCTGCTCGCCCTGCGCCGCACCGCGCTGATGCATCTCGCTCCCATTACCAGCCTCGCCCTGCTGATCGCTGCGGGCCTCGCCGTCTTCACGCTTGGGGGCATTCTCCTCGGCGCCGTCCGCCCGGCCGAGCTGCGCCTGCTCCTGCGCCGCCCCAAACCCGCCTGAACGGCGCTTGACCGGGCCGCCGAAGCGCGCTGATACAGTGGCCATGGCACGCATATTTTCGGGCATCCAGCCCACCGGAATCGCGCATCTCGGCAATTATCTCGGCGCGATCCAGAACTGGGTCGCGTTACAGGAGGGCAACGAGGGCATCTACTGCCTGGTCGACCTGCACGCGCTCACCGTCTGGGTCGAGCCCGAGGCGCTGCGCCAGCAGACGCGGGTGAACGCCGCCCTGCTCGTCGCTTGCGGCATCGACCCCACCCGCAGCATCCTGTTCCACCAGTCGGCGGTGCACGCCCATGCGCGCCTCGCCTGGATCTTCAATTGCGTCGCCCGCTTCGGCTGGCTCAACCGCATGACCCAGTTCAAGGACAAGGCCGGCAAGGATCGGGAGGCCGTCTCCACCGGCCTGTTCGTCTATCCCAACCTGATGGCCGCCGACATCCTCGCCTATCACGCGACCGAGGTGCCCGTCGGCGAGGACCAGAGCCAGCATCTCGAACTCGCCAACGACATCGCGCAGAAATTCAACCACGATTACGGGGTGGAATTCTTCCCCGCGATCACCCCGCGCATCATCGGCGGCAGCGCGCGCATCATGAGCCTGCGCGACGGCACCAGGAAAATGTCGAAATCCGACGCATCGGATCAGAGCCGCATCAACCTTACCGACGATGCCGACACGATCGCCCAGAAGATCCGCCGCGCCAAGACCGACCCGGAACCGCTGCCCGAGCGCCCGGCGCAGCTCGATTCCCGCCCCGAGGCCCGCAACCTCGTCGGCATCTACGCCGCCCTCGCCGACATCACCGCCGAGGACGTTCTGCGCGAGCACGCCGGCAACGGCTTCGGCCCGTTCAAGGAACGGCTGACCGAGCTTGCGGTGCAGAAACTCACCCCGATCGGTGCGGAGACCAAACGCCTCGCCGCCGATCCCGCCGAGATCGACCGCATGCTCCAGGCCGGCGCGGCTCGCGCCGCCGCCATCGCCGCGCCGATCGTCGCCGAAGCCGAGCGCCTCGTCGGCCTGCTGCCCGCGGGCTGAAACGAAAACGCCCCCGGGCTGGGCCGGGGGCGTATCGTCAATCTTTGAAATCCAGCGGCTTTGAGCAATTTCCGATCCTGATGGATCGGCTGATGCTCTAATGCCCGGCATTCGCCCCGGAGAAATCCGGCGCGAGACCCGAGGCCGCAAGTTGCGAAGCGAGGATCTGCTTCAGCCGCGCCAACCCCTCGTTCGATCCGGCTTCCGCACGCGCCACCAGCACCGCCTGGGTGTTCGAGGCCCGCAGCAGCCACCACCCGTCCTCGGTCGTCACCCGCACACCGTCGGTCTCCGATACGTTGGCGCCATCCGCCCGCAGCCGCTCGGCCACCTCGGCGACAACCTCGAATTTGCGGTCCTCCGCGCAGTCGAAGCGCAGCTCCGGCGTGTTGATCACTTGCGGCAGGCTCTTGCGGAAGGTGGAAACGCTCTCGCCGCTCTTGTTCACCGCGTTCAACACGCGGATCGCGGCATACAGCGCATCATCGAACCCGTACCACTTGTCGGCGAAGAAAATGTGACCAGACATCTCGCCCGCAAGCGGCGCGCCGGTTTCCGCCATTTTCGACTTGATCAGCGAATGCCCGGTCTTCCACATCAGCGGCGTGCCGCCGGCGGCGGCAACCTGGTCGAACAGCACCTGGCTCGCCTTCACATCGGCGATGATCGTTGCCCCCGGATGCGCCGCCAGCACGTCGCGCGCCAGCAGCACAAGGAACTGGTCGCCGAACAGGATCTCGCCGGTATCGTCGACGATGCCGATCCGGTCGGCGTCGCCGTCGAAGGCGATGCCGATATCCGCCCCCTGCTTCTTCACCGCGGCCACCAGTTGTTCGAGATTCTTGGGCACCGTCGGGTCCGGGTGATGCGCCGGGAACCGTCCGTCGATCTCGGCGTTCAGCACCATGTGCCGACCCGGCAGCGCCTGCACCAGCCGCGCGACGATGTCGCCCGCCGCCCCGTTGCCGGTATCCCAAACCACGTTGAGCATCCGGTCGCCGCCTTCCCAGTCCTCCAGCAGACGAGCCAGATAGGCATCGCTGACGTCCTTTTCCTCGACCGTCCCCGCGCTCTCCGGCTCGACATCGCCGGCCGCCGCCAGACGGCCAAGCTCCTGGATCTGCGCGCCGAAGAACGGCTTGCGCCCGAGCATCATCTTGAAGCCATTGTAGTTCGAGGGGTTGTGGCTGCCCGTCACCATCACCGCGCCATCGGCCTCGCCGGTCGTTGCCGCGAAATAGAGCATCGGCGTCGGCCCGCAGCCGATATCGGTCACCTGCATGCCGCTCGCCACCAGTCCGGCGATCAGCGCCCGCGACATCGCCGGCGAAGAAAGCCGCCCGTCGCGGCCCACGGTCACCCGGCTGCCGCCCTTGCGCGCCACCATCGAGCCGAAGGTCCGCCCGATCGCGAAGGCGTCGGTCTCGTGCAGGGTTTCACCGACAATGCCGCGAATGTCGTATTCGCGCAGCATCGTCGCGGGGAATTGATGAGAGAAACCGGTTTTGTCATGCATCTGAATAAGCCTTTAGAAAATGCCGGATCGACGGCCCGAGATCGGCGCGCTGCAGACCGAAGGCAATCTGTGCTTCCAGATAGCCTGCCTTGTCGCCGCAGTCGAACCGGCGTCCCTCGAACTTGAGCCCGTGGAAAGGTGCGGCCCCGATCATCTTCGCCATCGCGTCCGTCAGCTGCACCTCGTTGCCGGCGCCGCGCTCCATCCGCGAGAGATGGGCGATCACCTCCGGCAGCAGCACGTAGCGCCCGATGATCGAGAGGTTGGACGGCGCTTCCTCGCGCTTCGGCTTTTCAACGAGCCCCCTGACCTCGACGAGGTTGCCTTCCACCGTTCCGGTCTTCAGCACGCCATAGCGATGGACATGCTCCATCGGCACCTCCTCGACCGCGACCACATTTCCCCCGGTCGCCCGATAGGCGTCGGCGAGTTGGCCAAGGCAGGGCGTCCGGCTCAGCACCAGGTCGTCGGGCAGCAGGATCGCGAACGGATCGTCGCCGATGAACGCGCGCGCGCACCAGATCGCGTGGCCAAGCCCGAGCGGCACCTGCTGGCGCACCGTCACGATCGACCCCGGCTCCATCGCCTCGCTGCGCAGCATGTCGAGCGCATCGCCCTTGCCGCGTTCGTTCAACGTCGCCTCAAGCTCGAAGGCGATGTCGAAATGGTCGATCAGCGCCGTCTTGCCACGCCCGGTTACCATGCAGAACTGCTCGATGCCTGCGGCCCGCGCCTCGTCGATCGCGTACTGGATCAACGGCTTGTCGACGACCGGCAGCATCTCCTTGGGGATCGCCTTCGTCGCCGGAAGGAATCGCGTACCCAGCCCGGCAACGGGAAGGACTGCTTTTTTCAAAGGCTTGATCGGCAAAGCACTGTCTCCCTCAAAACGATATCAGCGCGTGAAGCCCTGCCCCTGGAATGGACGGCCTGGTGCCCGTGTGGCAGTTATTCCGCTTGCGCGCCAAATGCCACGTTGCAGCTGAATGAACAAGAACATCCAAGAAAGATTAAAATATGGCTGAAATCATCAAAATCGGTGACAGTTTCGAGACCGAACACGTTTTCGAGGAAAGCGCCTCCCGCGCTTTCGCCCTGCTGGTGGGCGACACCAACCCGATGCACCATGACGAGGCGCTGGCCAAAGCCTCCCGTTATGGCGGGCTGATCGCCAGCGGTACCGAGACCACGGCGCGGATGATGGGCCTGACCGCGGCGCATTTTTCCGGCCTCGGCCCTACCGTGGGCATGGAGTTCACCTTCCGCTTCCGCCGTGCCGTGCCGATGGACGCACGCACCCGCATCCGCTGGGAGGTAACCGGCATTGAATATAAGGAAGGCCTTGGCACCATCGCGGTCTGTGCCGGGACACTCACCCTGGTCGAGACCGGAACCGTTGCGGTCGAGGGCACCAGCAAGGGCGTGCTGCTGGACTCCTGAACAGCGACCTCAGGGGCTAGGGTGAAACGGCACCTCGCGCCCTTCCAGCCAGGCCTCGATCATCGCGTTCACCGATTCCGGCGCCTCCTGCTGCACCCAGTGCGACACGTCCGGCAGGCTGCGAAAGGTGAAATCGTCGACCAGTGCCGCGGTGCCCTCGGTCAGTTCGAAGCCAAGCGCAGGGTCGACCTCGCCCCAGATCATCAGCGTCGGCACCGCAAGCCGCTTCGCCGGCGCGAGCCGGCGCCACGGGTTGCGCAGATTCGCCCGGTACCAGTTGATCATCGCGGTCAGCGCGCCGGGAATCAGCGCATTGGCGCGATAGACCTCCAGCACTTCGTCGGGGAACCGGCTCTTGTCCACCGCCAACCCGCGAAATACCCGGGCGATCCAGGCGGCCCGGTCCGCAGCCAGCACGCGCTCGGGCAGCCAGGGGAGCTTGAGCCAGAAAATGTACCAGGAGCGGCGCAACTGCCGCCACCGGCGCAAGCCGCGGGCGAAGAGATCGGGATGCGGCAGGTTCATCACGATGAACCGCTCCACCGGCCGGACCCGGTTCAGCACGAACAGCCAGCCGAGCGCCCCGCCCCAGTCATGCCCGATCAGCAATACCCCGTCATCGATGCCGCGCGCCCGTGCTGCGTCGATCAGCCCGGCCACGTCGCGCAGCAGCAGCGAGGCGCGGTAATTCTCCACCCCCTGCGGGCGGGACGAATGCCCATAGCCCCGCAAGTCCGGTGCCCAGGCAGTGTAGCCTAGCCGGGCGAGCAAAGGCAGCTGGAAGCGCCACGAGAAGCGGCTCTCCGGAAATCCGTGCAGGCAGAGTGCGAGCTTTCGGCCGCTCCCCGCCGTGTCAACGTCGAATTCGAGACCGTTGGCGGCAATCCTGACGGTTTCGATCGTGTTGTCCATATCGCCCCCCTTTCGCGGCCGTTCCGGCCCTCCGGGCCAGCCTCCGCACCGGAGAATCCGCCGTGCGGCGGGGGCGCCGTGTCAGAGCTTTTCGACCTGCCCGTATTCGAGTTCGACCGGCGTCGAGCGCCCGAAAATCGAGACGGACACCTTAACCCGACCCTTGTCCTCGTCAATGTCCTCGATCACGCCGTTAAAGCTGGTGAACGGCCCGTCAGCGACGCGTACCTGCTCGCCGATCTCGAAGACGACCGCCGGACGGCGATGCTCGGTGCCTTCCTGCACCTGCTGGATCATGCGCTGCGCTTCCGCCTCGGAAATCGGCGTCGGCCGCAGCTTGCTGCCGAGAAATCCGGTCACCTTCGGAATGTCGCGCACGAGATGCCAGGCATCGTCGGTCATTTCCATCTTCACCAGCACGTAGCCGGGGAAGAACTTGCGTTCGGCGTTGACCTTCTGGGCGCGGCGGATCTCCACCACCTCCTCGGTCGGCACCATCACCTGCTCGATTTCGTCCGCCAGACCCTTCTGGGCAGCGGTTTCCATGATCTGGGTCGCGATCTTCTTCTCGAACCCGGAATAGACGTGCAGAACGTACCAGCGCTTTGCCATGACCCTACCTCAGCCCCCGACACCGAACAGCAACCGCATCGCCCCGCCGATCACCTGATCGACCGCGAGGAAGAACACGATGGTCACCACGACCATGGCCAGCACCACGCCGGTGGTCACCAGTGTTTCCTTGCGCGACGGCCAGGTGGTCTTGGAGGCCTCGCTGCGCACATCACGCAAGAATTTCGCCGGGTTGAACGCCAATGTCAGGTTGCTCCATGAAAACTGCCGATAATCGCCTGTAGCGCCGGCCCTCGGGATTCCGGCTGGCAGGGGTGGAGGGTCTCGAACCCCCAGCCTCCGGTTTTGGAGACCGGCGCTCTAGCCAATTGAGCTACACCCCTGCGGCGCAGACTGCCCGCAAACCGCGCGCATCCGTCCGCCTTGCACAACGACCCGGCCCCGCTGTCAAGTGCAGACAAGGCGCAAGGTCGTTCAGGCTGGAGCGGGTGACGGGAATCGAACCCGCACAGCCAGCTTGGAAGGCTGGAACTCTACCATTGAGCTACACCCGCAACATTGGCGGGTATAAGCGCAGCGCGCGTCGTCATCAATAGAGCCGGGCGCGAACATGACATGCCGGGCGAGACAAACCGGGCCAGCCTGTCTATGCTGAGACGATGGCTGTAACCCACGAGGTCTTCAACCAGGCCGGCGAACCGCCCGATCACGACGCCTTCACCGCCGATGCCGCCCTTGCCGAAGCGGTCGCCGCCTACGGTGCCTCCTGGGCGGTTCCCCATCTCGCCGCGGTCGGCACGCGGGTCGGTTCCGCCGAACTGCGCGCCCTGGCGCGGGAGGCGAATCGCAACCCGCCCGAACTCGCCGTCTTCGACCGCTTCGGCCACCGTATCGACGAAATCGCCTATCATCCCGCCTGGCACGGCCTGATGCGCATGATCCGCGCCGACCGCTTCCACAGCCTGGCCTGGACCGAGCCCCGCCCCGGCGCTCATGTCGCCCGCGCCGCGGTGGCCTATCTCTGGGGCCAGGGCGAGCCCGGCGTCTGCTGCCCGGCGGCGATGACCTTCGCCGCGACCGCCGCCCTTGCCCACGCGCCAGACCTGCTCGCCCGCTTCCGCGACCGCATCCTTGCGCCCGGCTACGACCCGCGCCCGCTGCCGCCGGCCGAGAAACCGGCACTCGGCGTCGCCATGGCGATGACCGAGAAACAAGGCGGCTCGGATCTGCGCCAGACCCGCACCACCGCGACCCGCGCGGGCGATTCGTGGCAACTGACCGGCCACAAATGGTTCTTCTCGGTGCCCACCAGCGATCTCTTCCTCACCCTCGCCCGTACCGGCGAGACGATCTCCTGCTTCCTCGCCCAAGGCTGGCGCGACGATGGGAGCCGCAACGCGGTGCGGATCCAGCGCCTGAAGGACAAGCTCGGAAACCGCTCCAACGCCTCCTCGGAGGTCGAGTTCGACGGGCTTGAGGCGGTCATGGTCGGCGCCGAGGGCCGCGGCATCGCCACCATCATCGAGATGGCGCATCTCACCCGCCTCGAATGCGCGCTCGGCGCCGCAGCGCTGATGCGCCAGGCCACCTCGCTCGCGCTCCACCACGCAGTCCATCGCCGCGCCTTCCAGCGCGCCCTGATCGACCAGCCCCTGATGCGCGCCGTCCTTGCCGACATGGCCCTGGAAGCCGAGGCGGCGCTCTGGCTTGCCCTGCGCGCAGCCGCTGCAACCGATGCCGCCGCCCGCGACCCCGCCGAAGCCGCCCTCGCCCGGATCATCGTCCCGATCGCGAAATACTGGACCTGCAAGCGCGCCCCCGCCCTGCTCGCCGAGGCGCTGGAGTGCCATGGCGGCAACGGCTTCGTCGAGGAGCACCCGATCGCCCGGCTCTACCGCGAGGCGCCGCTGAACGGCGTCTGGGAGGGGGCCGGCAACGTCATCTGCCTCGACGTGCTGCGCGCGCTGACCCGCACGCCCGAGGCCGTCGCCGCCCTTGCCGCCGAACTCGCCCCCGCCCGCGGCGCCGACACCGCGCTCGACGCGCTGATCGCCGGCGTGGAGGCGAGGCTCGAATGTCCCGAAGCTGCCGAGCCCGTCGCCCGCCGCCTCGTCGAGCATCTCGCCCTCGCCCTCTCGGCCGCGCTGCTGCTCCGCCATGCTCCCGGCGCCGTCGCCGAGCGCTTCATCGCCGCACGAATCGTTCACCCCGCACTGGCCTTCGGCGCCGCTGGCGCCACCGGCGGCGACGCTGGCATCCTCGCCCGCGCCGCCGTCATCCCCCCGGACACCAGCCCAAACGCCTGCCAAGACGCCTGAAGGACCGACCGGCCATGCCCGACCCCGTCATCGCCCCCTACGGCACCACACGCGCCGGCGCGAAGGTGCGGCGGATCACCCTCGCGAATGCGGCCGGCATGTCGGTCAGCCTGCTCGACTATGGCGGCATCGTCGAGGAACTCCTTGCTCCCGACCGGCGCGGCCGCCTCGCCAATGTCGTGCTGACCTGCCCGACCCTCGCCGACTACGAGACGAAGAGTCCCTATTTTGGCGCGATCGTCGGCCGCTACGCCAACCGCATCGCCGGCGCGGGCTTCACGCTCGACGGAGTCCGTCATATTTTGCCGGCCAACGAGGGCGCCAACACCCTGCATGGCGGCCCGGCCGACGGCCCCGCGCCCAATTTCAGCCACCGTGTGTGGGACATCGTCGCGGCCACCGGCAGCGCCCTCACCCTTCGCCTGCATAGCCCGGACGGCGAGAACGGCTTTCCTGGCGATCTCACCGTCTACGTCACCTACACGCTGATGCCGGACAACACGCTCCGCCTCGACTATGCCGCCCGCGTCGCCGGCCGTGCGACGGTGATCAACCTGACCAACCACGCCTATTTCAACCTCGCCGGCGGCGGCACCGCGCTCGACCACGACATCGCCGTTGCTGCCGCGCGCTACCTTCCCGCCGATTCCGCAAACATCCCGACCGGCGCCATCGCCCCCGTTGCCGGCACCTGGCTCGACCTCACCCGACAGCAGCGACTCGGCCCCGCCCGCGCCGGACTCGACCATTGCCTTGTGCTCGACAAGCCCGAAGGCGTGATCGGCCTCGCCGCCCTCCTGAGCGATCCAGCCTCCGGCCGCGTCCTCACGGTCGAGACTACCGAGCCCGCCGTGCAGGTCTATGCCGCCGGCAAGCTTAACCTGCCGCCCTATGGCCCCGGTGACGGAATCGCCCTCGAAACCCAGCATTTTCCCGATTCGCCCAACCGCCCGGCCTTTCCCTCTACCAGGCTCGACCCCGGCGAAGCGTTTCGCTCCAGCACGGTGTGGCGCTTCACGACCGACCAGACGAGAACATGACAGGAACAATTGGTTAATAAATTCTTATCAAACGCGTTGCCGTTATGTTCTCTTCATGCAAAACTCACCCTCGACGGATGTATCCGCACGCCGTAAGATGAATTCGCGTTCAGGTTGCATGATTCGACCATTGCCCACGCAGCCGCCCTTCACGCTTCAGGAGTTACCGATGGATAAGAACAAGGCACTCGATGCCGCCCTGGCCCAGATCGAGCGCGCCTTCGGCAAGGGCTCGATCATGCGCATGGGGTCGCGCAGCGAGTCCGAGACGATCGATGTCATTTCCACCGGCTCGCTCGGGCTCGACCTCGCCCTCGGCATCGGCGGCCTGCCGCGCGGCCGCGTGATCGAGATCTACGGGCCGGAATCCTCGGGCAAGACCACCCTCGCCCTGCACGCCGTGGCCGAGGCGCAGAAGCGCGGCGGCACCTGCGCTTTCGTCGATGCCGAACACGCGCTCGACCCGATCTATGCGCGCAAGCTCGGCGTCGATGTCGATAATCTGCTGATCTCCCAGCCCGACACCGGCGAGCAGGCGCTCGAGATCGCCGACACGCTGGTCCGTTCCGGCGCGATCGATGTTCTTGTCGTCGATTCGGTTGCCGCCCTGGTTCCCCGCGCCGAGCTCGAGGGCGAGATGGGTGACAGCCATGTCGGATTGCACGCCCGCCTGATGAGCCAGGCGCTGCGCAAGCTCACCGGCTCGATCTCGCGCTCGAAGACACTGGTGATCTTCCTCAACCAGATCCGCCTCAAGATCGGTGTGATGTTCGGCAACCCCGAAACCACCACCGGCGGCAACGCGCTGAAATTCTACGCCTCGATCCGCATGGATATCCGCCGCATCGGCGCGATCAAGGACCGCGAGGAAGTCACCGGCAACCAGACCCGCGTGAAGGTGGTCAAGAACAAGCTGGCCCCGCCCTTCCGCCAGGTCGAGTTCGACATCATGTATGGCGAAGGTATTTCCAAGGTGGGCGAACTTCTCGATCTCGGGGTAAAGGCCGGCATCGTCGAGAAATCCGGCGCATGGTTCTCCTGCGACAGCCAGCGCATCGGCCAGGGTCGCGAGAATGCGAAGCAGTTCCTGCGCGACAATCCCGAGGTCGCCAGCTCCATCGAGCAGCGCATCCGCGCCCAGGCCAATCTCGTCGAGGCGTCGATGATCACCGACGAAACCGAGCCCGAAGCCGCCGAGTAACAGCGGCGCGGCGGGCAGTTGCCGGAGCCCAGCCTTGATTTCGGCTCGCCCGCTATTTAACAACGCCGTTCATTAACCAAACTCAGGGTCAGTTTCATGAAGCGTGCGCTCATAACGGGCATTACCGGCCAGGATGGCGCCTACCTCTCGCAACTCCTGCTCGGCAAGGGTTACGAGGTGTTCGGCGTGATCCGCCGCTCCTCGCATCGTGGCGTCGAGGATCATCGGCTGCGCTGGCTGGGCATCGCCGATCGCGTCACGCTTCTCGATGGCGACCTCTCTGACCTCTCCAGCCTGGTCCGTATCGTCAAGGAGGTCCAGCCCGACGAGGTGTACAATCTCGCCGCCCAGTCCTTCGTCGCCTCGTCCTGGCGCCAGCCGATCCTGACCGCGAACATCACCGCCATCGGCGTCACCAACATGCTCGAGGCGTTGCGCGCCGAAAAGCCGGATGCCCGCTTCTATCAGGCATCGTCCTCCGAAATGTACGGTTTGATCCAGGAGGACATGCAGAGCGAGACCACCCCCTTCTATCCTCGCTCCCCCTATGCCGTCGCCAAGCTCTACGGTCACTGGATCACGGTGAATTACCGCGAGAGTTTCGGCATGCACGCCTCCTCCGGCATTCTCTTCAACCATGAGAGTCCGCTGCGCGGCGTCGAGTTCGTGACCCGCAAGGTGACTGACGGCGTTGCCCGCATCAAGCTGGGCCTTGCCACCGAGCTGCGCCTCGGCAATGTCGACGCCAAGCGCGACTGGGGCCACGCCCGCGACTATGTGAAGGCGATGTGGCTGATGCTCCAGCAGGACATCCCGGACGATTACGTCGTCGCCACCGGCCGCACCACCACCGTGCGGGATATGTGCCGGATCGCATTCGAGCATGCCGGGCTGGACATCGAGCGCCATCTCGTCATCGATCCCGCCTTCTACCGCCCAGCCGAGGTCGACGTGCTGCTCGGCAACCCCGCCAAGGCGCAGCGGGCACTTGGCTGGCAGCCGGAAACCTCGCTCGAGCAGATGATCGTCGAGATGGTCGAGGCCGACCTCGCCCGCCTGCGCGAAACCACGCGCTAGTCCTGCCTCGATGGCAGCGCCAACCCGCATCATGGTCACCGGGGCCGGCGGCTTCGTCGGCCGGCACCTGTGCGCCACGCTTGCGGCCAGTTTCCCTGCCGCCAAACTGCAGGCGCTGCGTGCCGACATCACCGATCCCGGCGCGCTGGATGCCGAAATCAGCGCCGCAGCGCCGGAGGCGTGCATCCATCTTGCCGGCGTGGCCGCGGTGCCGGCCGCCCGGCAGGATCCGCGGCGCGCCTTTGCCGTCAATCTCGACGGCACGCTCAACCTCGCCCGTGCCCTGCTCACACACGCGCCGCGCTGCCGCCTGATCTACGCCGGCAGCGCCGACTGCTACGGTGCGACCTTCCGCACCGGTGTGCCGCTCGACGAATCCGCCCCGCTCGCGCCGCTCAACACCTATGCCGCCAGCAAGGCCGCAGCCGATCTCGCCCTTGGCGCAATGGCGGCCGAATCCGGCCTGCTTGTGCTGCGCCTGCGCCCGTTCAACCATGTCGGTCCCGGCCAGAGCGAGGCCTTTGCTCTCGGCTCCTTTGCCGCACAGCTTCGCCGCATCGCCGCCGGCGAGGCGCCTGCCGTGCTCCGCGTCGGCAATCTCGACGCCGAGCGCGATTTCCTGCATATCGCCGATGTCACTCGCGCCTATGCGCTTGCCCTGGACCGGTTCGACGAGCTGCCCGACGCGACGATCCTCAACCTCGCCTCCGGGACACCGCGCCGCCTGCGCGACATGGTCGAGGCGATGATCGCAACGCTCGGCATACCGGTTGCCATCGAACTCGACCCCGCCCGCCTCCGCCCAAGCGACATTCCCCGCGCCACCGGCAACGCCGCCAGGGCTGCCGCCCTGCTCGGCTGGCAGCCCACGCACAGCCTGCAAGACATCGTCAACGCCGTCCTGCAATAGACTGATTTTAAGTTTCTTTAACCTTCGTCAGCCTTGTTCGCCCCGGCGGCCGCAAGACAGGCGATCTCGGCGGCGAGCCGCGGTGCCGGCGGGTCTGCCAGCCAGCGCGCCGGTTGCGCCACGGCCGCGGCGAGCCTCGCGTGATAGGAAGCCCGGCTTACCTCCATCGCGCCGAACCGGGCCAGATGCACGGTCAGGAACTGCGTATCCAGCAGCGTGAACCCACCCAGCCTGAGCCGTGCGACCAGATGCACCAGCGCCAGTTTCGACGCATCGCGCTCCCGCGAAACCATGCTCTCACCGAAAAATGCACCGCCGATCGCGAGACCGTAAAGCCCGCCGACCAGAACGCCCTCCCGCCATACCTCGATGCTGTGGGCATGGCCGCGCTCGTGAAGTTCGATGAACAGCCGCTCGATCCCGGCATTGATCCAGGTTTCCATCCGTCCCGGGGCAGGCGCCGCGCAAGCGGCGATCAGTGCCGGGAAATCGCGGTCGGCGACGATCTCGCAGGGCGTTGCCCGCAGCGTGCGCGCCAGCCGCCGCGGCAGATGGAAGCCGGAGAGCGGCAGCACCCCCCGTCGCTCGGGATCGAGAAAATGCAGCGTCGCCGAATCCCGCCGCTCCGCCATCGGAAAGAGGCCGAGCCGGTAGGCGCGCAGCAACAGGTCGGCGGTCAGCTCGGCGTCATGCGGTGCCATGGCCGATGATGTCCCGAAACGCCTGGCCCGACAACTGAAGCATCATCCATTCCCGCGGGTTCGCCTTCCCCATCGACCTGCGCGCGGATGACATTACCGCAACCCTGCGGTATGGCAGGGGGAGAACCATGTCTCAGGAATGACCGGCCGCTCCATGACCTCCAGCAACGACATCCGCGCAACCTTTCTCGACTTCTTCGCCCGCAACGGCCACGAGGTGGTGCCCTCGGCCCCCCTGGTGCCCCGCAACGACCCGACGCTGATGTTCGTCAATGCTGGCATGGTGCCGTTCAAGAACGTCTTCACCGGCCATGAGCACAGGCCCTATGTCCGCGCCGCATCCTCGCAGAAATGCGTCCGCGCCGGCGGCAAGCACAACGATCTCGACAATGTCGGCTACACCGCCCGGCACCACACCTTCTTCGAGATGCTCGGCAACTTCTCGTTCGGCGATTATTTCAAGGACGTCGCGATCGAGAATGCCTGGACCCTGCTCACGAAGGATTTCGGCATCCCGAAAGACAAGCTGCTCGTCACCGTCTACCACGAGGACGATGAGGCCGCCTCGCTCTGGAAACGGATCGCCGGATTGCCGGACGAGAAAATCATCAGGATCGCGACGGACGACAATTTCTGGCGCATGGGCGATACCGGCCCCTGCGGTCCCTGCTCGGAAATCTTCTACGATCACGGCCCCGCGATTCCCGGCGGCCCGCCGGGCAGCCCGGACGAGGATGGCGACCGCTTCATCGAGATCTGGAACCTCGTATTCATGCAATTCCTCGAGGAACCGGCCGGCGTGCGCAACCGCCTGCCTCGCCCCTCGATCGACACCGGCATGGGCCTCGAGCGCTTCGCGGCCATCCTCCAGGGCAAGCACGACAATTACGACACCGACACGCTGCGCGCCCTTATCCTTGCGTCTGCCGAGGTTTCGCAAACTGATCCCGACGGCGCGCACAAGGTCAGCCACCGCGTGATCGCGGATCATCTTCGCGCCACCTCCTTCCTGATCGCCGATGGCGTGCTGCCCTCGAACGAGGGCCGCGGCTATGTGCTGCGCCGGATCATGCGCCGCGCCATGCGCCACGCCCACCGGCTCGGCATGCGCGAGCCCTTCATCTACCGCCTGGTTCCCGCACTCACCCGCCAGATGGGCGTGGCCTTTTCGGAACTCCCCCGCGCCGAGGCCCTGATCGTCGAGACGCTGAAGCTCGAGGAGCAGAAATTCGCGGTGATGCTCGAACGCGGTCTTTCGCTCCTCGAAGACGAAGTGCAGAAACTCGGCTCGGGCGAGAAACTCCCCGGCGCTGTCGCCTTCAAGCTCTACGACACCTACGGCTTCCCGCTCGACCTGACGGAAGACGCGCTGCGCGAACAGCATCGCGGCCTCGATCATGTAGGCTTCACCGCGTCGATGGCCGAGCAAAAGGCGCGCGCCCGCGCCGCCTGGGCCGGCTCCGGCGATGCCGCGACCGAAACCGTCTGGCTCGACCTGCGCGATCGTCTCGGCGGCACCGAGTTCCTCGGCTATTCGACCGAGGAGAGCGATGCCAGCCTCCTCGCCGTGGTGGTGAAGGGCGCCCCCGCCGGCCGCGCCGAGGCCGGGCAGGAGGTCGCCCTCATCTTCAACCAGACGCCGTTCTACGCCGAAAGCGGCGGGCAGGTCGGCGATACCGGCACGCTCACCGCCCCCGGCGTTATCATCCGCGTCACCGACACGCAGAAAAAGGCCGGCGATCTCTTCGTCCATTACGGCACGATCGAGGAAGGCGAGATTGCCCCCGGCGACTCCCTTCATGCCGAGGTCGATCACGCCCGCCGCGGCGCCATTCGCGCCCACCATTCGGCGACTCACCTGCTGCACGAGGCGCTGCGCCGCGCCCTTGGTCCGCACGTGACGCAGAAAGGCAGCCTGAACGCGCCGGACCGTCTGCGCTTCGACATCTCCCAGCCCCGCCCGGTGACGGGCGAGGAACTGCGCGCTGTCGAGCGCGAGGTCAACGCGCGCATCCGCGAGAACGCCGCGGTGGAAACCCGGCTGATGACGCCCGATGAAGCGGTCAAGCGCGGCGCGATGGCTCTGTTCGGCGAGAAATACGGCGATGAGGTGCGCGTCGTCTCGATGGGCGCCGGCGATGGCGGGAAGTCCGCCTATTCGATCGAGCTGTGCGGCGGCACCCATGTCGGCCGCACCGGCGATATCGGCGCCTTCCGCATCCTCGCCGAATCAGGGGTCGCTGCCGGCATCCGCCGCATCGAGGCTGTCACGGGCGAAGCCGCCCTCGCCGCCACCGAGGCCGCCGCCGACCTGCTGGAAGAGGCAGCCGCCACGCTCAAGGTCGCCCCCGCCGAACTCCCTGCCCGTATCGCTGCCCTGCTGGAGGAGAAAAAACGCTTCGAGCGGCAGGTCGCCGATCTGCAGCGCAAGCTCGCCACCGGCGGCGCCGCGTCCGAGATCGAGGAGGTCGCGGGTATCAAGCTCGCCGCCCGCAATCTCGGCGAGGTCTCGCCGCGCGACCTGAAATCGCTGGCGGATTCCATCCTGAAATCGATGGGCTCGGGCATCGCCGCCCTGGTGTCCACCGCCGAGGGCAAGGCGAGCATCGTTGTCGCCGTCTCGGCCGACCTGACCGACCGGTTCAACGCCGTCACCCTGGTCCGCGCCGCTTCGGAAGCGGTCGGCGGCAAGGGCGGCGGCGGAAGGCCGGACATGGCCCAGGCCGGTGGCCCGGATGGCGCCAAGGCCGACGAGGCGCTCGCCGCGATCCGCGCATCCCTCGGTGGCTAGAGCATCATCCGATCGGATGGAGTCATCTGATCGGATAACGATGCTCTAACCCCCTAAGGGGGGGGACAAAAATCAGCCGATCGACATCAGGCTGGCATTGCCCCCCGCCGCCGCGGTGTTGACACTGACCGACTGCTCCTCGAGCAGGAATTCGAGCGGATAATCCCACTCGAAATATTCCTCCGCCGGCAGGGCATGGACCGGCACGATCAGCCCGTCCCGCTCTGCCAGCGCCATCTGCAGCGCAATCAGCGCGTCGCGATGCCCCTCGAACAGCACGGCCTGGAAGTCCGCCCGCAGCACCGCATCCTCCGGTGCCAAAGCCGGGCGGATTTCCGCCGGCATGCGGGCGATCTCGGCCTCAGCCCCCACACAGAGCACCAGTGGCAGATTGCCGGTGGCATGGCACGCGGCAACCTGCCGCCACAACCCGGCAAAACTCGCGGCCCGACAAAGCACCCTCCCCTTCGGCTTGAGCCGCAACGTGTTCTGCTCGCCCACCGGCCCTGGCAACTCGGCGTCGCCGAACGAGCCGGCCGCCTCATACCGGCGCGCTGGCGCGGTCTCGATCCCCTGCTCCCGCATCCAGCCGATCAGCTTCGCCAGTGCCGGCGCCGCTTCGCCCGCGCCATGCGGCATCGGCCGCCGGGCCAGCAGCCGGCGCAGATAGAACGGCCCGCCCGCCTTCGGCCCGGTGCCCGACAGCCCATGCCCGCCGAAGGGCTGCACGCCGACCACGGCGCCGACGATGTTGCGGTTGACGTAGATATTACCGGCCTCGGCCTTGCCGATCGCCTGCGCGATCGTCTCGTCGATCCGGCTGTGCACGCCGAAGGTAAGCGCATAGCCAAGCGCATTCACCGCCTCGATCATGGCATTCCGCTGCTCGCGGCGATAGCGCACCACATGGAGCACCGGCCCGAACACCTCGCGCTCCAGCGCCGACGGATGGTCGATCTCGATCATCGTCGGCGCCACGAACCAGCCGCCCTCGGTCTCCGGCGGCAGCGCCACCGAGAATACCTTGTGCCCTCGCCCTGCCATTGCCGCGACATGGGTGCGGATATTGTCCCGCGCCTCCTGCGTGATCACCGGGCCGACATCGCTCGACAGCCGGTCCGTCGCCCCGACGGCGAGTTCCTCCATCGCCCCGCGCAGCATGGCGAGCAGCGCATCGGCAATGTCGTCCTGCACCAGCAGGATGCGCAGGGCCGAGCAGCGCTGGCCGGCGGAATCGAAGGCAGAGGTAATGATATCGCCCACCGCCTGTTCCAGCAGCGCCGAGGAATCGACCAGCATCGCGTTCTGCCCGCCGGTCTCGGCGATCAGCGGCACCGGCATCCCATGAGCATCGAGGCGACGCGCGAGCGTGGCCTGGATCATCCGTGCCACCGCGGTCGAGCCGGTGAACACCACGCCGCCGACCCTTGCATCCTCCACCAGCGCGGCGCCCGTCCGCCCATCGCCCGGCAGCAGTTGCAACGCATCCGCCGGCACCCCGGCCTCGTGCAGGATCCGCACGCCCTGGGCGGCGATCAGCGGGGTTTCCTCCGCCGGTTTCGCAAGCACCACATTGCCGGCGGCAAGTGCGGCAACAACCTGGCCGGTGAAGATGGCGAGCGGGAAATTCCACGGGCTGATCGCCGCCACCACGCCGAGCGGGCGGTGGGATTCGTTGTCGAACCCGTCCTGGAGCTGGCCCGCGTAATAGCGCATGAAATCGACCGCCTCGCGCACCTCGCCGATCGCCGCCGGGAGCGACTTGCCGGCCTCGCGCACGATCAGCCCGACCAGCGCCGTCATGCGGTGTTCGAGCAGGTCGGCGGCGCGGAGCAGGATCGCGGCGCGCTCGGCGGCGGGCGTCGCCTGCCAGATCGGCGCCATGGCGGCGGCGCGGGCAAGTGCGGCGCCGACCACGCCCTCATCCGGCTCGATGACGGTGCCCACTCGGTCGGCGGTATTCGCGGGGTTGAGCACGGCCCGGCCCGGTGCCGCTGGGTCGGCATCCGGCGGAGCGGCGCGCCAGTCCTTCTCGAGACTCGCCAGCAGCGCCGAGCCGAGCGAGGCGAGACGCTGCTCGCTGGCAAGATCAAACCCAGCGGAGTTGCGCCGCGTGCCCAGAATCGCCGCTGGCAGCGCGATCTTCGGATGCGGCGCACCGAGCGGCTCGATCTTCCTCGCAGCGGTGACCGGGTCCTCGATCAGCGCCTCGACCGGCACGCGCCGATCGGCGAGGCGGTTGACGAAGGAGGTATTGGCGCCGTTCTCCAGCAGCCGGCGGACGAGATAGGCGAGCAGCGTCTCATGAGTGCCGACCGGCGCGTAGATCCGGCAGGGCCGGTCGAGCTTCTGCGGCCCGACGACCTCCTCATACAGCGGCTCGCCCATGCCATGCAGGCACTGGAACTCGTAGTCCCCCACCTCGAAGGCCGGCCCGGCAAGGGCATGGATGCTCGCCAGCGTCAGCGCGTTATGCGTCGCGAATTGCGGAAATATCTCGGTGCGCGCCGCCAGCATCGCTCGCGCGCAGGCGAGGTAGGACAGGTCGGTGTGGATCTTGCGAGTGAATACAGGGAAGCCTTCCAGCCCGTCGAGCTGGGCGCGCTTGATCTCGCTGTCCCAGTAGGCGCCCTTGACCAGCCGGACCATCAGCCGGTGGCGGCTGCGGCGGGCGAGGTCGATCAGGAACTCGATCACCGCGCGCGCGCGCTTCTGGTAGGCCTGCACCACGAAGCCGATGCCGTTCCAACCGGCGAGGCCCGGCTCGAAGCAGAGGCCTTCCAGCAGGTCGAGCGAGAGGTCGAGCCGGTCGGCTTCCTCGGCGTCGATGTTGATGCCGATATCGTAGCGGCGGGCGAGCAGGGCCAGCGCCTTGAGCCGCGGCGCCAGTTCCTCCATCACCCGGGCGCGCTGGGCGCGGCTGTAGCGCGGATGCAGCGCCGAGAGCTTCACCGAAATGCCGGGCCCGCGATAGATCCCCTTGCCGCCCGAGGCGGCCCCGATCGCATGGATCGCCTGTTCGTAGTCGCGATAGTAGCGCGCGGCGTCGGCTGCGGTGAGTGCGGCCTCGCCCAGCATGTCGTAGGAATAGGCGAAGCCTTTCGCCTCGCGCTTGCGGGCATTGGCCAGCGCCTCGCCGATGGTGCGGCCCATGACGAATTGCTCGCCCATCAGTCGCATCGCGATGTTCACGCCGCGGCGGACCACCGGCTCGCCACCGCGGGCGAGCAGCCGGCTCAGCGCCGAGGACAGGCCCGCCTCGCTCGCGGTGGCGTTCAGCCGGCCGGTGAGCAGCAGCCCCCAGGTGGCGGCGTTGATAAAGACCGACTTGTTGCCGCCGAGATGGCTCTGCCAGTCGCCGGCGCCGATCTTGTCGCGGATCAGGGCGTCGCGCGTGGCAGCATCGGGGATGCGGAGCAGCGCCTCGGCCAGGCACATCAGCGCGATGCCCTCATGGCTCGACAGCGCGTATTCCTGGAGCAAGGTCTCGACCATGCCGGCATTGCGGCGGGCGCGCAGCGCGGTGACGAGGCTGGTCGCGGTCGCCCGCCCCTGTTTCGCGGCGGCGGCTGGCAGGGTCGCGCCCTCGATCAGCCCGGCGACGGCGTCGGTCTCCGGGATCCGGTAGGCGGCGGTGATCGCAGCCCGCAGCACGGTCTGCGGCTGCACGTCCTGGACGAATTCGAGGAAGGGCACGGCGGCCGGCGCATCGTCCTCCGCGGTGGCGGCGGCGTCGAGCGTCTCGCCGCGTTCGAGCCGTTCCAGCCCGGCAAGAATGAGCTGCTTGGCGAGGTGATGTGTCGTCCGCCCCTCGCGCTCGGCCTGGGCGCGGAGCCGGGTGCGGACCTGATCGTCGAGCTTGACCCCCATCGTGCTGACAGCCATTGCCGTCCCTCCTCTTGCGGTTGCACCTTTGATGCAGAGCGGGTTACACCTTTTGGTAAATTAGGTGCAACCAATTTCGTCGCTGCGGTGCACCCTATGACGGCGGCGGGCAATTCCGCTACAGACAGAGCACCATGACGTTGCAGCGCAGCCAGATCCGCATCGCGGTCAATTTTGCCCTCGACGGCCTGCTGGCCGCGCTGGCGGTGATCGCCGCCTGCTGGCTGGCCGACCCGGCGCAACCGATGCCTTCGCCACCCATCCTGCCGCTCGCCGGATCGGCGGCGATCTGGCTGATCGGCGCGCCGTTCGGCCTGCCACGACAGCACTGGCGCTTCACCGCCCTGCCCGACGCGATCGCAGTGCTGGCGAGCGCGGTCTCCGCCGCATTGCTGATCGTGCTTCTGCTCGTAGGCGTTGGCGCGCGGATCCCCTCGGCAAGCTTTCCACCGCTGCTGATCATCACGCTCGGCCTGGCACTGCTGGCGCCGCGCGTGCTTTATCGAATGGCCCGCACCCGGCGCGAGGTGCTGTCGGACGATGCCGAAACCGCGCTGCTGCTCGGCGATGGCGAGGGAGCGGAGCTGTTCCTCGCCGCCCTCTCGCGCGAAAGCCACCAGCGCTACCGGGTGATCGGCGTGCTGGCCGGTTCGGCGCGGGAGACCGGCCGGCGCATTCATAACGTGCCGATTCTCGGCGAGGTCAGCGGGCTGGCAACCGCGCTCGATCGACTGGCCGAGGCCGGGCAGATGCCGGCCGTGCTGGTCGTGGCGAGCCGCGAACTTGTCGGCCCGGCGCTGCGCGAGATCATGGACGAGGCCGAGCGCCGCGGCATCCGCACCGCCCGCGCCCCGCGCCCGACCGCCCTCTCGCCCACCACGCCGGGCGAGCCGGAGACCGCGCTGCGCCCGATCGCCATCGAGGACCTGCTCAACCGCCCGCAGGTCGCGCTCGACCGCGAGGGCATGGCGCGGATGATCCAGGGGCGCTGCGTGCTGGTGACCGGCGCCGGCGGCTCGATCGGCTCGGAACTGGCCCGGCAGGTCGCGGGGTTCGGGCCGGCGCGGCTCGTCCTGCTCGATTCGAGCGAATTCGCGCTGTGGCAGATCGATCTCGAACTATCGGAGCTGCTGCCGGGCCTCGCGCGCGCGGCGGTGATCGCCGATGTGCGCGACCGCGCGCGGATCGAGGCGCTCTGCGCCGAATGGCGGCCAGACCTCGTGTTCCACGCGGCGGCGCTGAAACATGTGCCGATCGTCGAGGCCAACCCGCTGGAAGGCATCGCCACCAACGCGCTCGGCACCCGCAACGTCGCCGATGCCGCGCGTGCCGCCGGCGCCGGGCTGATGGTGCTGATCTCGACAGACAAGGCGGTGAACCCCTCCTCGGTGATGGGGGCGTCGAAACGGCTGGCGGAGATGTATGCCCAGGGGCTCGACGTCGCGGCGCGGCGGCAGGCGGGGATGCGGATCGTCACCGTGCGGTTCGGCAACGTGCTCGGCTCCACCGGCTCGGTGGTGCCGCTGTTCCGCCGCCAGCTCGGCCGCGGCGGGCCGCTCACGGTGACGCATCCCGACATGCGGCGCTATTTCATGACCGTGCGCGAGGCCGTCTCGCTCGTGCTGCAGGCCGCCGTGGTCGGCCGCTCGAACGCGGCGCTGCCGGTCGCACAAGGCGGGATCTTCGTGCTCGACATGGGCGACCCGGTGAAGATCGTCGATCTGGCGCGGCAGATGATCCGCCTTGCGGGGCTCAGGCCCGATCTCGACATCCCGATCCGCTTCACCGGGCTCAGGCCGGGAGAAAAACTGTTCGAGGAGCTGTTCCACGGCGCCGAACGCCCGATCGAGACCGGGTTTGCCGGCCTGCTGATGGCCGCACCCCGGGTGGCGGACGCAGCCCTGGTCGGCCGCGCCTTCGACGAGCTGGCCGCCTTGATCCAGCGTGGCGAGGCGGCGGCCGCGCTCGCGGCGCTGGCGAGGCTGGTGCCCGAGTTCGGCGCGCAACCCCTCGCCGCGGCGGGCCCGACCGGCTAGATAACGCCGATGGACACCGATCTTCCCCCGATTCCGTTTCTCGATCTCAAGGCGCAGCAGGCGCGGCTCGGCGCCGGCCTGCGGACGCGGATCGACGCCGTGCTGGCGCATGGCCAGTTCATCCTTGGCCCCGAAGTCACCGAGCTGGAGCAGCGGCTCGCCGCCTTCTGCGGTGCGGCGCATTGCGTCAGCGTGAGCTCGGGCACCGACGCGTTGCAGATCGCGATGATGGCGGAGGGGATCGGGCCGGGCGATGCCGTGTTCCTGCCGGCCTTCACCTATACCGCGACCGCCGAGGTGCCGCTGCTGCTCGGTGCGACGCCGGTCTTTGTCGATATCGATCCGGCGACCTTCCAGATCGACCCCACGCATCTGGAGGCGCGCATCGGCGCGGTGCGCGCGGCCGGATTGCTGCGGCCGCGGGCGGTGGTTGGCGTCGATCTGTTCGGGCAGCCCGCGCCCTGGCCGGCGCTGCGCGATATCGCCGACCGGCACGGGCTGTTCACGCTGGATGACTGTGCCCAGGCCTTCGGCGCCGCCCTCGGCGGCGAGCGCCTCGGCCGCGCTGCGGATGCGACGGCGACCAGCTTCTTCCCCTCGAAGCCGCTCGGTGCTTATGGCGATGGCGGCGCGCTGTTCACCGAGAGCGATGAGCGCGCGGCGCTGTATCGCTCGCTGCGCACCCATGGCGAGGGGACGACGCGCTACGATGTGCAGCGGATCGGCATGAACGGGCGGCTGGACACGCTGCAGGCGGCGGTGCTGCTCGCCAAGCTCGACGTGTTCGAGGCCGAACTGGTGCGGCGCGAGACGATCGCCCGGCGCTATGACGCGGCGCTGGCATCGGTGTTTGCCACCCCCGTCCGCGTGCAGCAGAGTTCGAGCGCATGGGCGATCTATGCGGTGCTGCTGCGCGATGGCGCGGAGCGCGAGGCGATGCAGGCGCGGCTGCGCGCCCGCGGTGTTCCGAGCGCCGTGTATTACCCGAAGCCGCTGCATCACCAGCCGGCCTATCGCGCCGCGCATGACGGGGCGGCATTGCCGGTGTCCGAGGATGTGGCAACCCGGATCATGGCGCTGCCGCTGCATCCCGATCTCGACGACGCGCAGGTGGCGCGGGTGATCGAGGCCTGTCTCGAAGGGGCAGCAGATGCCGCGCGGTGATCTGTTTCCCGAGGTTGGCCCGTATCAGACGGGGTATCTGCCGGTCAGCGACGGGCATGTGATCTATTGGGAGCAGGTGGGCAATCCCCGCGGGCGGCCGGTGCTGTTCCTGCATGGCGGGCCGGGCGCCGGCGCAGGCGCGGTGCATCGACGCTTCTTCGACCCCGCATTCTGGCGCGTGGTGATCTTCGACCAGCGCGGCGCCGGGCGTTCGACGCCGCTCGGCAGCCTGGAGCGGAACACGACGCCGGCGCTGATCGAGGATATCGAGGCGCTGCGCGAGCATCTCGGCATAAGGCAGGTCCTGCTGTTCGGCGGCTCCTGGGGCTCGACCCTCGCGCTGGCCTATGCCCAGGCGCATCCCGAGCGTGTGATGGGCATGGTGCTGCGCGGAATCTTCCTCGGCCGGCCGAGCGAGGTGGACTGGTTCCTCGAAGGCATCGCCCGCTTCTTCCCTGACGCCCACGCGGCGCTGGTGAACTTCCTGCCCGAGACGGAGCGCGGTGACCTGCTGGGGAGTTATTTCCGCCGGCTCTGCGATCCCAATCCGGCGATCCACCTCCCGGCGGCGCAGGCGTGGTCGGTCTATGAGGGGTCATGCTCGACGCTGCTGCCGAGCTACGAGACGGTCAGCGCCTTCGCGCAGGACCGCACCTCGCTCGGGCTCGCGCGGATCGAGGCATATTATTTCCTCAACAACCTGTTCCTGCCGCCGGACGGGCTGCTCGCCGGAATGGGGCGGCTGGCCGGCGTGCCGGCGGAGATCGTGCAGGGGCGCTACGACATGATCTGCCCGCCCAACTCCGCCTTCGACCTCGCCGCCGCCTGGCCTGCCGCGCGGCTGACGGTGGTGCCGGATGCAGGGCATTCGGCGCTGGAGCCAGGCATCCGCGCGGCCCTGCTGGCCGGGCTGGAGCGGATCCGCAACCTGACCTGAGTTTGCCCCCCAGGCCGCTTCGGGCTTTAACCGGGCCATGAGGGCATGCTTTGCCCCGAATTTGCCCGGATCGGGCGCAACGATGCGGCGAATGGCAAGGAGATGCGACATGGCGCGGGGACGGCGCGCGGTTCTTGGAGCGATGATGGGAGCGCCGCTGGCCGCACGGGCCGCCGAGCTTTCGGCCATTCCGCTCGCCCTGACGATGGGCACCGGGCAGCCGGGCGGCGGATTTTCGGTATATGGCCAGGCCTGGGGGCAGGCGGCGCAGAAATCGGCGCGGATTTCGGTGTCCTATCGCGCCTCCGGCGGCAGTGCTGCGAACGTGCTGCTGGTGGAACAGAACGCGGCGCAGCTCGGCCTCGTGGTGCTCGCCGTCGCCAACCAGGCCTGGGCCGGCCGGGGGACGTGGACCAGCGGCGTGAAGCTCCAGGGATTTCGGGCCCTGTTCCCGATTTGCGGTGCCAGCCTGCAGATTTTTGCCCCGGCCCGCAGCCGCATCCGCCGGCTGCGGGATCTTGCCGGAAAAGTGATCGGCGTCGGCCCTGCGGGGGGCGCCGGCGCGGTGCTGGCCCCGGAGGCGCTTGCCGCTGCCGGGATCAGGCCACGGCTCGCGATCGAGGGGCTCTATGGCGAGCAGATCGACCTGCTGCATCGCGGACAGCTCGACGCGTGCGCCTTCTTCGGCATCACCCCGTTGCCTTCGGTGCGCGAGGCGGCCGCTCGCGGCGGTTTCAACCTGATCGGCTTCGCGCATGACGAGATCGTGGCGGCGGCCAGGGCGCTGCCCGGCATCGGCGCGGCGGTGATCGGGCGCCATACGCTGCCTCACCTCTCCGCCGCAGTGGCGACAATCGGCTCCGAGGCCATCGCCATCGGCGCCGCGAGCCTGCCGCGGAGCATCGCCGGCGTGCTGACAACGACGGCGATGCAGCACCGGACGGATCTGCTGCGCGATCTGCCCGGCAGCGGTCCCGCGCGGCTTGGCCCCGGCTGGATCGACCATAGCTCGCCGGTACCGTTTCACCCCGGCGCGGCGGTGGCACTGCGCGCGTCGGGGCTTGGCGTGCCGGACGCGCTCATCCGCGGCTGATGCGCCGGCCCCCTTCATGCGATCCTTGAGCGGAACCGTTCGATGCGAAGACTGATCATGACCGCGGTTGCGCTGAGCCGACGCCACGCGCGCGCGGTGATCGCGGCCTATCTCGCCGCCATCGTGCTCGGGCTCGCCTATACCGCGACGCATCTCGGCATCGACACCAATACCGATCACCTCTTCGCCGCCAGCCTGCCCTGGCGGCAGGAGCAGATGAAATTCGACAAGGCGTTTCCGCAGTTCCAGAACCTCATTGTCGCGGTGGTGCGGGCCGATGTGCCGGAAACGGCAGATGCGGCGGCCAGGGCGCTGGCGGCGAAGGTGGCGGCAGACAAGGTCGATTTCCACGATGCCACGCGCCCCGGCACCGGCAGCTTCTACGACCGCGACGGGCTGCTGCTGCTGCCCGAGACCCAGCTCGCGAAATTGCTGAACGCGATCGTGATCGCACAGCCTTTTCTCGGCCAGCTCTCCGCCGATCCCTCCGCCGCCGGGCTGTTCAGGGCGATCGATCTGATGGCGGTGGGGGTTGGCGCGGGGCAGGCCAATCTCGCCCCCTATCGCGCCCAGCTCGACACATTCCGCAAGGCGCTTGATGCCGCCGCCGCGGGCCATGCGACGCCGCTGTCCTGGCAGTCGTTGCTGATGCCGGGGGTGGCCGCCGAGCAGGGCGATGTGCGCTTCGTGCTGATCCATCCCGTGCTCGATCATGGCGCGCTGCAGCCGGGCGGGGTGGCGACGGCGGCGCTGCGCCGGATCATCGCCGGGCTGCCGGAGGTGAAGGACGGCGCGGCGCGGATCAGCTATACCGGGCAGATCCCCCTCTCGGACGAGCAGTTCGCGAGCCTGACCCAGGGGATGGTGGCCGGCCTGCTGATCAGCACCGCGCTGATCACGCTCTGGCTCGTGCTGGCGGTGCGGTCGTGGCGGATGATCGTGCCGATCCTTGCCACACTGCTCGCCGGGCTGGCACTGACGATCAGCTTCGCCGCCCTCGCCATCGGCACGCTGAACCTGATTTCGGTGGCGTTCGCGATCCTGTTCGTCGGGCTCGCGGTCGATTTCGCGATCCAGTTCTGCGTGCGGCTGCGCGACGTGCGCCACCGGGTGGACGACCCCGCGCTGGCGCTGATCGGGGCGGCGGACGAGGCGGGGCTGCAGATCGCGCTGGCCGCCGGGGCGACGGCCTGCGGCTTTCTCGCCTTCGTGCCGACCAGCTTCGTCGGTGTCGCCGAGCTTGGGCTGATCGCCGGCATCGGCATGGTGATCGCCTTCTTCTGCACGATCAGCTTCCTCCCCGCGCTGCTGGCCTTCACCCGACCGCGCGGCGAGGTGGAGCGGATCGGCTTTCCGATCGGCGACTGGGCGGATGGCACGCTGCGCCGCCATGGCCGCGCAGTGCTCGGCGTATTCGCCGCGACCGCGCTCGCCGGGATTCTCGCCGCCGCGACGCTGCAATTCGACGCCAACCCGCTCGATACCCAGAACCCGAACACCGAGGCGATGCGGACGCTGCACTCGCTGCTCGGCAAATCGGTGACGAATCCCTTCTACATCAACGTTCTGGCCAAGAACGTGACGGATGCACGCGCGCTTTCGGCGCGGCTCGGCAAGCTGCCCGAGGTGGCGCAGGTGATTTCCGGGGCCACCTTCGTGCCGCAGCACCAGAGCGCCAAGCTCGGCATGATCCAGCAGACGCAGGGCATTCTGGCGCCGAGCCTTGCGACCGGCGCGCCGCCGGCGGCCAGCCCCGAGCGTCTGCGCGCGGCGGCGGCCAAAGCCGCGGCGGCGATCGCCGCGGTGGCGGACAAGCTGCCGCAAGATTCGCCGCTGCGCGGCATCGGTGCTGCGCTGGAACAGCTGAAATCCGCCCCCGATGAGCGGGTAATGGCGATGAACGCTGCCCTGACCCGCTACCTGCCGGATGCGCTGCAACGGTTGAACCAGGCGCTCTCACCGCAGGAGATCACGGCGGCGAACCTGCCGGAATCGGTGCGGCGGGACTGGTTCCTGCCGGATGGCGCGGTGCGGGTGCAGGTGATCCCGACCGCGGCGGCGCAGCGCTCTGCGGGGCTGTGGCGCTTCGTGCGGGCGGTGGAGACGGTGGTGCCGGTTGCCGCCGGGCCGGCGGCGACCACGGTGGCGACGGCGGATACGATCCTCGGTGCCTTCCGCGAGGCCGCGGCGCTGGCCGCCGTCGCGATCGCGCTGATCCTGATGCTGTTTCTGCGCTCGGCGCGGGATTCGGCGCTGGTGGTGCTGACCCTGGCGCTGTCGGCCTTTCTGACCGCCCTGTTCGCCCATCTCGCCGGGCTGCAGCTGAACTACGCGAACATCATCGCCCTGCCGCTGCTGCTCGGGGTCGGCGTGTCGTTCAACGTGTATTTCGTGATGAACTGGCGCGACGGCATGAAACATTTGCTGGGTTCGGCCACGGCCCGGGCGGTGCTGTTCTCCGCATTGACCACCGGCACCGCCTTCGGATCGCTCGCCGCCTCGCGTGATCGCGGCACGGCGAGCCTTGGCGAATTGCTGCTGCTGAGCCTGGTGGCGGTGCTGATCGCCACTTTCGTTTTCCTGCCCGCGCTGCTCTCCGTGCTGCCACGCCGGGAATGAGTCTCGAAAAGCGCAGCCTTTCGCTGTCCGGACACCGCACCAGCGTGGCGCTGGAGCCGGAATTCTGGGCAGCGCTGGAGGCGGCGGCGGCGCGGCGGGGCGTGGCGCTCGGCACGCTGGTCCGTGAGGTGGACGCGGCCCGCGACCCCGAGCGCCCGCTTGCCTCGGCGCTGCGGGTATTTGCCCTGACCGACGCAGGGTAGCGCGGCACCTTCGCTGACCCTATAATATCCGTCAAAATCGCCAGACTGGAAACGAGACACCATGCCCCAATACCGTTCCCGCACCTCCACCCACGGCCGCAACATGGCGGGGGCCCGCGCACTCTGGCGCGCCACCGGCATGGGCGATGCGGATTTCGGCAAGCCGATCATCGCCATCGCCAATTCCTTCACCCAGTTCGTGCCCGGCCATGTGCACCTGAAGGATCTCGGCCAGCTCGTCGCCCGCGAGATCGAGGCCGCCGGCGGCGTGGCGAAGGAATTCAATACCATCGCCGTCGATGACGGGATCGCCATGGGCCATGGCGGGATGCTGTATTCGCTGCCCTCGCGCGAGCTGATCGCCGATGCCGTGGAATACATGGTCAATGCCCATTGCGCCGATGCGCTGGTCTGCATTTCCAACTGCGACAAGATCACGCCGGGCATGCTGATGGCGGCGATGCGGCTGAACATCCCGACCATCTTCGTCTCGGGCGGGCCGATGGAGGCGGGCAAATACATCGCCGATGGCGAGACCAAGGCGGCCGACCTGATCACCGCCATGGTCGTCGCCGCCGACCCGACCAAGACCGACGAGCAGGCGGCGGTGATGGAACGCTCCGCCTGCCCCACCTGCGGCTCGTGTTCGGGCATGTTCACCGCCAATTCGATGAACTGCCTGACCGAGGCGCTCGGCCTTGCCCTGCCGGGCAACGGCTCGCTGCTCGCCACCCATGCCGACCGCAAGCGGCTGTTCGTCGAGGCGGGATGGCAGATCGTCGATCTCGCGCGGCGCTATTACGAGCAGGACGACGAGGGCGTGCTGCCGCGGCAGATCGGCGGGTTCAAGGCGTTCGAGAACGCGATGTCGCTCGACATCGCGATGGGCGGATCGACCAACACGGTGCTGCATCTGCTGGCTGCGGCGCGCGAGGGCGAGCTGAACTTCACCATGGCGGACATCGACCGGCTCTCGCGCCGGGTGCCCAATCTCTGCAAGGTCTCGCCCTCGGTCAGCAATGTCCACATGGAGGATGTTCACCGCGCCGGCGGCATCATGGCCATTCTCGGCGCGCTCGACCGCGCCGGTCTGATCCATCGCGACTGCTCCACGGTGCATGAGAAGACGCTCGGCGAGGCGATCGACCGCTGGGACGTGATGCGCGGCGGCGAGACGGCAAAGACGCTCTACAGCGCGGCCCCCGGCGGGGTGCGGACGACCGAGGCGTTCAGCCAGAGCCGGCGCTACGAGAACCTCGATCTTAACCGCGAGAAGGGCGTCATCCGCGACGCCGAACATGCGTTCAGCAAGGATGGCGGGCTCGCGGTTCTGTATGGCAACATCGCGCTCGACGGCGCGATCGTGAAGACGGCGGGGGTCGATGCCTCGATCCTCGTCTTCGAGGGACCGGCACGGATCTTCGAGAGCCAGGAAGATGCGGTCGCCGGCATTCTCGGTGACAAGGTCAAGGCGGGCGACGTGGTGCTGATCCGCTACGAGGGGCCGAAAGGCGGGCCGGGAATGCAGGAAATGCTGTATCCGACCTCGTATCTGAAATCGAAGGGCCTCGGGAAATCCTGCGCGCTGATCACCGACGGGCGGTTCTCCGGCGGCACGGCGGGGCTTTCGATCGGGCATATCTCGCCGGAAGCGGCGCAGGGCGGAGCGATCGGCCTGGTCGAGGAGGGTGACATCATCGCCATCGACATCCCGAACCGCAAGCTCGACGTGAAGCTCGACGAGGCGACGCTCGAGGCGCGGCGCGCGGCGATGGAGGCAAAGGGCAAGGCGGCATGGCGCCCGGCGGCGCGCGAGCGCGTGGTTAGTGCCGCGCTGCAGGCCTATGCCGCGCTGACCACGAGTGCCGCCAACGGCGCGGTGCGCGACGTGACGCAGGTGCAGCGCGGGCGCTGACGACCATACGGATCAGGCGGCGGCTTCGGCTGCCGCCTGCGTGCGTCGGCGCGGGAGCAGCAGCAGGCAGGCCATGCCGGTGACCATCACCGAAGCTGCCATCCATAACGCGCCGTCGTAACTGCCGGTGAGTGCCGCGATATAGCCGGAGACGGCGGGCGCGATGATCTGCGCGGCGCCGAAGCTGATCGTCATCCGCGCCATCGCCTTCGACGGATTGCGCGGATAGAGCCGCCCGATGATCGTCAGCGTCATGCTGGTGACGCCGTTGAACGAACAGCCATAGAGTGCCGCGCCGAACAGCGAGAGTGCGACGCCGCGCGTGATCGCGCCGATCACGATGCTGAGCGTGAGCAGGGCGAAGGCGCCGAGCAGTGCCCTGATATCGCCCGTGCGGCGGGCAACGCGGTCCCAGAGCGGGGCGGTCGGGATCGCGCCGAGGCCGACCACGACCCAGACCAGATTCCCCATGCCGCGCAGCGCCGGCAGATGCGCCACCAGGGCGACGATGAAGGTGGCGCTGACGACATAGCCGACGCCGGCGCAGAAATAGGCGGCGACGAACAGCACCATCCAACGGGCGACGGGCGGCGTGTCCGCCAGGGCGGCGGGTCCGGCGGGATCGGCAGGTTTCGGCATCGGCATCCACGCCCAGGCGGGGATCAGGAAGACGATGCCGAACAGGCCGGAGGCAATCCACTCGCCCGCCCAGTCGAGCCGGCCGGCCATCGCCATCGGCAGCAGGCCGGAGACAACGATGCCAAGCCCGAGGCCGCCAAAGGGCACGCCGAGTTCGAGTCGCCTGCCATGATGGCGCAGCCAGGCAAGCATCAGCCCGGTGCCGAGCAGCAGCGCGCCCACCGCCGTCATCCCGGCGAAGAAGCGCAGCACCGCCCAGGCGACCAGGTTGGTGGTCAGGCCCATCGCCGCCGTGGTGATGACGGCGATGCCGAGCAGGGCGCGGTAGAACAGGAAGCGGGTGCGCAGGTCGCCGATCGCGGCGATCAGGAGGGTGCCGCTCATGTAGCCGGCATAATTTACCGTCGCGAGCCAGCCGCCGCCGGTGATGGAGAGATGCGCCTGCTCCTGCATCACCGGCAGGAGCGGCGTGTAGAGGAAACGGGCAAGGCCGACCGTAAGGACCATGCTGGCAATGCCCGCCGCCATGACTTTCGCGGCCTCGCGATCGGTAGCTGTCGTGGCGGCAGGGGAGTCGGCGATGGATGACATGGCAGGCCTCATGACTGACCTGCCATGCTTAACGGAACGGCGCCGTGACGCCAATCGCTCCAGCATCAGCCTAGATGGCTGACGCCGAACGTGAAAGCGTCAGCCTACGTGGCTGACGCCGGCGAGGTGTTCCATCCGCTCGGTATCGGCGCCAAGTTCGGCGGCGGAGCCGTCATAGGCGACCTCGCCGTCGGAAAGCACATAGGCCCGGTCTGCGAGTTGCAGGGCGAGATGCGCGTTCTGCTCGACCAGCAGGATCGACATACCCTCGTTTTTCATCCGCCCGATCGTGCGCATCACTTCCTGCACGATGACGGGGGCAAGCCCTTGGGAAGGCTCGTCGAGGATCAGGAACTTGGGGTTGAGCAGCAGCGCGCGAGCAATGGCGAGCATTTCCTGCTCGCCGCCGGAGAGTCGTCCGCCCTTGCTCGTCTTGCGTTCCTCAAGCCGCGGGAACAGCTTGTAGATGGTCTCGATGGTCCAGGGCCCCTTGGTCTCGGGGGGAACGAGCAGGTTCTCGTGGACCGTCATGTGCCCGAAAATCTTGCGACCCTCGGGAACATAGCCGACGCCGGCATTGGCGATGCGATGGGACGCCGCCTTAGTCACATCCTTGCCGAACAGCTTGATGTTGCCATCGCGCGGCGGGGTGAGGCCCATGACGCTGCGCATCGTGGTGGTCTTGCCGGCGCCGTTGCGGCCGAGCAGGGCGATCAGCTCGCCCTGGTTCACCTTCAGCGAAACGCCGTGCAGGATGTGGCTCTTGCCGTAATAGGTCTGCAGGCCCTCGGCTTCGAGAACGGCACTCATGCGGCGGTCTCCTCGATGGCGGTTCCAAGATAGGCGCTCTGGACGCGGGGATTGGCGGAGATTTCCGCCGCCGTGCCCTCGGCAAGGAAGGTGCCGTTGTCGAGCACGGTGATGCGGTCGGCGATGCCGAACACGATCGCCATGTCGTGCTCGACGAACAGCATGGTGATGCCCTGGTCCTTGTTGAGCCGGCGGATCAGGTCGGTCATGTGGTGGGTTTCTTCATCCCCCATGCCGGCGGTCGGCTCGTCGAGCAGCAACAGGCGCGGATGGCGCGACAGGGCGATGCCGATTTCCACCACGCGCTGGTCGCCATGCGACATCTCGCCGACGATGCGATCCGCCTTGTCGGCGATGCGGGTGACCTGAAGCAGTTCGTCCACCTTGTCATCGACCTTTGCGCGCGTCGCCCGCGAGATCCACGGGCGGAGCTGCAAGCCCATCGCCGTCTCCACCGCAACGCGGACATTCTCATAGACCGAGAGCGAGAGGAAAACCTGGGTGATCTGGAAGGTGCGGATGATGCCGCGGCGGACCAGGTCGTTCGGGCTGACCGCAGTAATCGGCTGGCCGTCAAAGATGATCTGCCCCTCGGTGGGCGGGAAGAAGCCGCTGATCAGGTTGAACAGCGTGGTCTTGCCCGCGCCGTTCGGCCCGATCACGGCGCGCAGTTCGCCCGGCTCGACCGCGAGCGAGATATCCTTGAGAGCCTGGAGCGCGCCGAACCGGCGGCCGACATGTTCGAGTTTCAGAAGGCTCACGACCGCCCCCTCCCCTTGATGAAGCCAAGCAGTCCCTGCGGGAAGAACAGCACCGACAGGACGAAGATCAGGCCGATATAGCTCATCCAGTTCTGCGTCACGCTCGACAGGTAGTCCTGCGCCACGATGTAGATCGCGGCGCCGAGAAACGGACCCCAATAGCTGCGCATGCCGCCCAGGACGCAGATCACGACGAAGGAGCCGGAAAGCTGCCATTGCAGGTCATCCGGCGAGGCGAAGGCCGTGAGCATCGCGTTCAGGCTGCCGGCCAGTGCGGTGATGAAGGCCGAAATCGCGAAGGCGACCCAGATCTGCTTGTCCACCGCAACGCCGAGGAAGCGCAGCCGCGTGGTGTTCTCGCGCGTCGCGACAAAAGCATGCCCCATCGGCGAGCGCAGGATCTGCCACACCACCAGCATGACAACGGCGAACAGCGCCAGCACCACGTAATAGAATCCCGCCGGGCCGAGCTTGACGGCTTGGCCACCGAGATGCAGCGGCACGCGGGAGAAGCCGGTAAGCCCGTCCTCGCCGCCGGTGATGGTGTTCCAGCGGACCGCCAGAAAGTAGAACATCTGGCCAAAGGCGATGGTGATCATCGAGAAATAGATGCCCTTGCGCTTCATCACCATCGGCCCGACCAGGATGCCGCCGATCCCGCCGAGCAGCGTGCCGGCGATCAGGGCGAGCGGCATCGAGGGGATCACGTGGATGATGAACAATCCGGTGCCGTAGGCGCCGAGGCCGAAATAGGCTGCATGGCCGAAGGACAGGCCGCCGGTGTAGCCGAGCAGCAGGTTCAGCCCGGTCGCGGCCATAGCGTAGATCAGCACGCGGGAGGCGAGATCGGTGAAGCCGCCGATGGCGGGCAGCCAGATCGGCACGAAGAGCAGGGCGAGCCAGATGATGGCCGCGGAAATCTCGCGGCCGCCGATCGAGGAGGCAGGCCGCGAGGGCGGCCTGGTTTCAAGTGCAGAACTCATTCGAAGAGACCTTCCTGCCCGAGCAGGCCACGGGGACGGATGACCAGGACCACCGCCATGATGACGTAAATGACGACTTCCTGCGCGACCGGAAAGAACGCCGCGGTAAGACCGGAGGCGATGCCGATGATCAGGCCACCGAGCACGCTGCCCATCAGGCTGCCGACACCGCCGACGATGATGGCGACGAAGGCAGGCATGATCAGCGAATCACCGATCGTGGGCGACAGGCCGAGCTGCCCGGCGGCGAGAATGCCGGCGACACCGGCCAGGAAAATGCCGATCCCGAAATTCGCAGCGCGCAGGAAGAAGATGTTCACACCGAGCGAGGAGATGGTTTCCAGATCGGCATTGCCGGCGCGTATCCGGATACCGATGCGGCTGAACCGCAACACCGCGAACAGCGCGCCGGTCACCAGGACGGTGATGGCGATGACGACGAGGCGGAAGCCGGTGAGGAAGAACAGCGACGAGCTGAGCGGCGAATTCAGATAGGCCGGCAGGGAGAAAGGCTGGCCGATCGATCCCCAGATCGTGCGGATCAGGTCTTCCATGATCATCGCCAGACCGAAGGTGAGCAGCAGCGAAAACAGCGGATCGCGCCCGTAGAGCGGGCGGATCAGGAAACGCTCGGTCGCCAGGCCGACCACGACCGCCAGCATCGGCGCCACGACCAGACCGCCCCAGAAGCCGATATAGGGCTCGAGCGTGAAGGCAAGATAGCCGCCAAGCGCCATGAAGGTGCCATGGGCGAAGTTGATGACGCCGTTCAGACCCAGAATCAACGACAGACCAAGCGCCATCAGCGCGTAGAAAATGCCGACAACCAAGCCGTTGAAGGCACTGTATAATAACAGAGATTCCACGGTTTCACTTCACATTTAGCGCCCGCGGGCGCGGCTTCAGACAAGTCGCATGGTCGCACCAGCGAACTGGCCCACGACTCGCGTCGTGGGCCAGAGAAAGCCACCATGCGGACGGAGTTTAGCTCGGGTAGGTTATCTTGCAGCCGGACGCGGCGGGCGAGAGCGCGATCGACTCGCTCGGGACCACATCGGCGACCTTGAACAGGTTCGGGTAGCTCGCGTCCTTGGGAACGTAGCCCGGGAACATGTTCGCCATCATCTGATGGTCCTCGGCGCGGTAATGCACCTTGCCCGGCTGCAGCGCGACTTCCGGCGGCAGTTCCATGCCCTCGAGAGCCTTGACCACTTTCAGCGAGTCGAGAGACTTCGCCTGGTTCGCGGCCATCGCGATGGCGTGGGCGGTCGAATAGCCAAACCAGGTTCGCGCCGTTGGCACCTTGCCGCCGCTTCGCTTCTTCACTTCCGTGACGAAATCGGCGACATGCGGAACGCCGGGCTGGTTCCAGTACCACTCGAAGGTCCACCAGCCGAGGAGAGCGGCCTTCGGCAGCGCCTGGAGCACTTCGATTTCCTGCAGCGCGCCAGCGATGGCGATCTGCTTGTCGAGACCGAACTGCACCGCCTGCTTCAGCAGGTTCACGAGGTCATCGCCCGCCTGCAGGCAGATCAGCACGTCCGGCTTCGCGGCGCGCGCACGAATCAGGTAGGAGGAGAAATCGGTGGTGCCGAGCGGCGCGAGCGCATGCCCCACGGCCTCGCCGCCCGCCTTCTTCAGCTGGACCATGTAGTCCTTGTAGAGGGCGTGACCGAACGCATAGTCGGGGACAACGAAGAACCACTTCTTGCCAAACTTCTTGAACAGGGTCTTGAAGTCGCCCGCGGTGAGCATCCAGGTGGTGGAGCAGGTGCGGAACGTGGTCCAGTGGCACTTGCTGCCGGTCACGTCGTCGGCGTGGCCGCCGGTGTCGACGAACAGCATCTCGTGCTGCAGGGCGAACTGGCTGAGCGATTCGGACGCGGCGGAGTTCACCGTGCCCATGAGGAAGTTGACCTTGTCCTCGGCGACGAGCTTCTGCGCCTTGCTGACGGCAGGCCCGGGGAGGCTGTTGTCATCCTCGACGATGAGCTGGACGGGCCGGCCGAGAATGCCGCCCTTCTTGTTGATCTCGTCGACCGCCATGGTGGCGCCGATGATTTCGTTGTGGCCAGCCGGTGCGTAGACACCGGTGCGCGGGTCGATCATGCCGATCTTGACCGGCTTTTCGCTGGCGCCCCAGGTGACCTGCGGCAGGACAAGACTGGACACGCCGGCGGCCGCGCCAGCCTTGAGCAGGCCGCGGCGGTTGAACGATGCAGAATTCACAAAATCCATTTGGATCATTTCCCCTTCCGTAATGTGGCCGCGCAAGGCGGCACACCGGCTCAGCGACACATGCGGCCCGTTTTCACTAACGAGACATTCTGACAACATTGTGATGCAGACGACCCAGTGACGACCGCACGTCACATTCCGGTTGTATCGTGCATACCTGATCTGTCAACCGCCGTAAGGTCGTAAAACGTCGCGACAAAAAGCTATTTTGAAACAAATGTCCAGTAGTGCGACTGTCGTCCTGCCCTTGCCGCCTTGGCTTCATAGCGTGTTGCCGGCCATCCTTCTGGCCGGGACATCGTTTTATTTAACAAAGAAAATGTAACATCGTTAGAAAAGACTTCATCGACCCATTGCTGATAGGTTGGATCGTCGCTGGCGATGCGCCAGATGCCGCCGGGACGGAGCACGCGGGCAACCTCGGCGAGAATTGCCGGGTGAACGAACCGGCGCTTGGCGTGGCGCGCCTTCGGCCAGGGATCCGGAAACATCAGGAACAGGCGCGAAACCGAACCCGCCGGCAGGCTGCGCAGCAGGGCGCGGGCATCGTCATCATGCACGCGCAGATTGTCCGGAATTATCGGCTCGGCGCCGTCAGGGGCGAGGCGCGAGAGCAGCGAGGCGATGCAATTGACGAACACCTCGCAGGCAACAAGGCCGATATCGGGATTCGCCGCGGCAATCGCTTCGGCATGTTCGAAGCCGCCGGCCCCCACTTCGATCCAGAGTTCCTTCGGCGCGTTCGAGAAATCCTGCCCCGGCCAGCGCAGACGCGGCAGCAGGGTCTCGATCAGCTCTTCCTGCCGTGCCCGCAGCGCGTGGCCGCGGGCACGGCCATAGAGCCGGTCGGGCGGCGGCTTGAGTGCCTTGCCGCCCGCCTCTTCGACAGTCTCCTCAGCGGCCAAACGCGGCCTTCAGCGCCGGCGCGAGGTCGGTCTTCTCCCAGGTGAACGTACCGAGCCGGTCATCCGGCTCGCGGCCGAAATGGCCGTAGGCGGAGGTCGGCACATAGATCGGCCGGTTGAGGTGCAGATGCTCGCGGATGCCGCGCGGGGTAAGGTTGACCAGTTCGCGCAGCGTGGCCTCCAGCTTCGCGTGATCAACGTCCCGCTCGGTGCCATGCATGTCGACATAGACCGAAAGCGGGTGGGATACGCCGATCGCGTAGCTGACCTGGATGGTGCAGCGGGTGGCGAGGCCGGCGGCGACCACGTTCTTGGCAAGGTAGCGGCACATATAGGCGGCCGAGCGGTCGACCTTTGTCGGGTCCTTGCCGGAGAAGGCGCCACCGCCATGCGGGGCCGCGCCGCCATACGTGTCGACGATGATCTTGCGCCCGGTCAGGCCGCAATCGCCGTCCGGCCCGCCGATGACGAACTTGCCGGTCGGGTTCACGTAAAACTGATCGTCCGGGCACATCCAGCCTTCGGGCAGCAGCTCGGTGACCAGCGGGCGGAGCATCGCCTTGATCTCGTCCTGGCTCATCCCGTCCTCGTGCTGGGTCGAGACCACGATCGAGGTGGTGCCCACCGGCTTGCCATCGGCATAGCGCAGTGTGACCTGGCTCTTGGCATCCGGCAGCAGGCCCGCGGCGCGGGCATCGCCGATCTTGCGCAGCTCGGTCATGCGGCGGAGGATCAGATGGGCATAATAGATCGGCGCCGGCATCAGCGCGTCGGTCTCGGAGCAGGCATAACCGAACATGATGCCCTGGTCGCCTGCGCCCTCGTCCTTGTTGCCGGCCGCATCGACGCCGACGGCGATATCGGCCGACTGCTCGTGCAGGAGCACGTCGATCTTCGCGTCGCGCCAGGAGAAGCCGTCCTGCTCGTAGCCGATGTCATGCACCGCAAGACGGGCGAGATGGGCGAGATATTCGCGCGTGATGGTCGAGGGGCCGCGGGTTTCGCCGGCGAGCACGATCCGGTTCGTCGTCACCAGCGTTTCGCAGGCAACGCGCGCATAGGGGTCGGCCGCCAGGAAGGCGTCGAGCACAGTGTCCGAAATCCGGTCGGCAACCTTGTCGGGGTGGCCCTCGGAGACCGATTCCGAGGTGAACAGGTAGTCACCTTTGTCGCGCATGGATTTCTCCTCTTGTCGCGAAGCGTCGTGCCCGGGCCGGGCGGCGGCGCCGGCGGAATGCCGGAGCGAAGCGGGGGATGACGCAATCCCGCCCGGGGGTCAAGACAAGGAGCCGCGCCGCTAGAGGCCGAGCAGGTCGCGCATGCCGTAGCGCCCCGGCGCGCGCCCGGCCAGCCAAAGCGCGGCGCGGACCGCCCCTTCGGCGAAAATCCGCCGGTCGAGCGCGTGATGGGTCAGCGTGATCTGCTCGACGGCGCTGGTGAAGATCGCACTATGGCTGCCGACGATCTGCCCGCCGCGCAGGGCGGCGAAGCCGATGGCACCAGTCTCGCGCGGGCCGGTATGGCCGTCGCGTCCGGAGTCCTTGACGGCGTCGAGATCAACTCCCCTGCCCCGCGCCACTGCGGCGCCGATCGCCAGCGCGGTGCCGGAGGGCGCATCGATCTTCTGGCGATGATGCATTTCGAGGATTTCGGCGTCGTGGGTCTCTGCGGCAAGCGCGGCGCCGAGGCGCTCGGCAAGCGCGATCACGAGGTTCACGCCCGGCGCGAAATTCGCCGCCTGGAAAACCGGGATTCGCGCCGCCGCGGCAGCAATGTCGGCCTCGGCGGCTGGATCGAAGCCGGTGGTGCCGAGCACCCAGGGCGTGCCACATGCGGCGAGGATGCTGGCATGGCGGCTGACCGTGGCGGCCAGGGTGAAGTCGATCACCACATCGCTTTCGCGTGCAAGTGCGTCGAGATCGCCATCGCGGCCGATGCCCCCGGCCAGCGTGGCGCCGGCCAACGGCACGGCCTCGGCGAGCAGCTTGCCCATCCGGCCGGTGATGCCGGCAATGCCGATCCGGGTCATGCTCACATCCCGCCCGGATAGGCCGGGCCGCCGGCGCCTTCGGGCACCACCCAGTTGATGTTCTGCGTCGGGTCCTTGATGTCGCAGGTCTTGCAGTGCACGCAGTTCTGCGCGTTGATCTGAAGCTTCGGATCGCCCGCCTCGGCGCCGACGATCTCATAGACGCCGGCCGGGCAGTAGCGCGTCTCCGGACTGCGATATTCGGCCCAGTTCACCGCGATTGCCTTCGCCGGATCGATCAGGGTGAGATGCGCGGGCTGGTTTTCCTCGTGATTGGTGTTCGACATGAACACCGAGCTCAGCCGGTCGAAGGTGAGCGCGCCGTCGGGCTTCGGATAGGCGATGGGCGCGGCGTTGCGAGCGGGTTTCAGCGTGGTGTTGTCGGCGTGGTTGCGCAGCGTCCAAGGCGACTTGCCACGGGTGACGTAGGTTTCGAAGGCGGCGTTGATCAGCCCGCCCCACATGCCGAATTTCGCGAAGCCGGGGCGGATGTTGCGCACCGCCTCAAGCTCGGGCCAGAGCCAGGAGGCGCGTACTTTCTCGGGGAAGGCGTCGAGAGTGGCGGGGCGGCTGCCGGCCAGCGCCTCGGCGATTGTCTCGGCGGCGAGCATGCCGGATTTCATCGCGGTATGTGTGCCCTTGATCTTGGGCACGTTGAGGAAGCCCGCCTCGCAGCCGACCAGCACGCCGCCGGGAAAGGCGAGCTTGGGGATCGACTGGACACCGCCCTCGTTCAGCGCCCGCGCGCCGTAGGCGATGCGCTTCGCACCCTCGAAATACGGGCGGATCGCCTTGTGGGTCTTGAAGCGCTGCATTTCCTCGAACGGCGAGAGGTAGGGGTTCTCGTAATCGAGCCCGACCACGAAACCATAGGCCATCAGGTTGCCGCCCAGATGGTAGAGGAACGAGCCGCCATAGGTTTTCATATCGAGCGGCCAGCCGATCGTATGCATGACCATGCCGGGATTGTGGTGCTCCGCCGGCACTTCCCAGAGTTCCTTGATGCCGATGCCATAGGTCTGCGGATCGATCCCGTCGCGCAGGCCGAAGCGGGACATCAGCTGCTTGCCGAGCGAACCGCGGCACCCCTCGGCGAATACAGTATATAGTGCGCGCAGTTCCATCCCCCGCTGGTATTGCGCGGTCGGCTGGCCGTCCTTGCCGATTCCCATGTCGCCGGTGGCGATGCCGACGACGCGGCCATCCTCGACCAGCAGTTCCGCCGCGGCGAAGCCGGGATAGATCTCGACGCCGAGCTCCTCAGCCTTCGCGCCAAGGAAGCGGACGACATTGCCGAGACTGACAACGAAATTGCCGTGATTGTTCATCTGCGGCGGCGTCGGCATGCGGTGGCTGCCGGATTCGGTGAGGAACAGGAAACGATCCTCGCCCGCCTTCGCCGAGAACTCGATCGCGCCGATATCGGCATCGGGCAGGAGTTCCGCCATGGCGCGCGGCTCCAGCACGCAGCCGGAGAGGATATGCGCGCCCACCTCGCCGCCTTTTTCAACGACGCAGACCGATATCTCCGGATCGAGCTGTTTGAGCCGGATCGCCGCCGAAAGGCCGGCCGGGCCGGCGCCGACCACGACGACGTCGAATTCCATTGATTCCCGGGGCGGCACTTCGTCTGACATGTGAGTTCTCCTGCGCTTCGATTAACGTATAGGGAAGCGCGGGGCATTGCGCAAAGCCCGGCCTCGGGCGCAAATCGGGTGATGGACGCACAGGGCGGAAACATGACGGGAGATACGCGCGCCGCATTGCTCGCGGCGCTCGCGCTGCAGGCGGAATGGGGGGCGGACGAGGCGTTGCTGGAAACCCCGGCCGACCACGCCGCCGCACCGCCGCGCCGCCGGGACATGCCCGCAGCCGCACCGCGCACGATCGCGCCATCTGCAACATCCCTCCCCCCTGCCCCGCCGGGCGGCGATCAGAATGCCGATCAGAATTCCGATCCTGGAGCCGATCCCAGCGCCGCGACCACGCTCGCCGCGCTGCGCGACGCGCTCGAACGCTTCGATCACTGCGCGCTCAAACGCACGGCAACCCAGCTCGTTTTCGCCGACGGCGCCGCGGATGCGCGGATCATGTTCATCGGCGAGGCGCCTGGCGCCGAGGAGGATCGCATCGGCCGGCCGTTCGTCGGCCCTGCGGGCCAGTTGCTTGACCGGATGATGGAAAGCATCGGCCTCGACCGGGGCAAGGTGCGGATCGTCAACGTCGTGCCCTGGCGACCGCCGGGAAACCGGACGCCATCCGATACGGAAATCTCCCAGTGTCTGCCGTTCCTGCACCGGCATATCGCGCTCGTGCGCCCGGCGCGCCTGGTCCTGCTCGGCGCCGTGGCCGTGCGCGCGCTGATCGGCGGCAAGGACGGGATTACCCGGCTGCGCGGCAAATGGCGCGAGATCGAGATCCCCGGGATGGAGGGCGGATTGCGTGTCCTGCCGACCTATCATCCCGCGTTCCTGCTGCGGCAACCGGATGCGAAGCGGCTGGCCTGGACAGATCTGCTCGAATTGCGGCGCGAATGTGTTGAGTCATGCGCCTACGACGATTCAAACATGATATTTTCGCAGTCAATCACGAAAAGTTGAAATCCAGAGCGCAACGAAACCCCAGCAATTCTGGGACTTTGCGTTTTTTTTGAGATTCTCAACCTCTCGGAGAGCTTGCCCAGCCGCTAAGTTGGGTTGTAGCCAAACGGTCATGCGAGGAGCCGTTAAAAAGCTCTCCCGCCTAAGCGTCGCCCGGGCGTGTATCGTCACCGCGGCGCTGTCCACCGGAATAACCGCCGCTCACGCGGCGCCGGCTGGGCACAGGGGGCCTTCGACCGACATGCAGGGTGCCGCAGCGCACCCGGAATCAGTAGCCTATGCGATCCCGCGATCGGCGCCGGCAAATGGCGACGAGGTGGTGCTCGCCCGTCCGCTGGCGCCGAGCGATGTTGCGCTGTACCGGCGCATCTTCGCCGACCAGGCGGCCGGCAGGATGGCGGAAGCGGCAGCACTCATCCAGCGCCTGGGCGACAAGGTGTTGATGGGGCAGGTGCTGGCGCAGCGCTATCTCGGACCGCATCATCATTCGACGCCGCCGGAACTCGAAGCCTGGCTGCGGAAATATGGCGGCCAGCCGGGCACCGGGCGGATCAGGAGCCTGCTCGCCTCACGGCTGCCGCGCGGCGCAACGATACCGGCGGCAGATGTCCGATATCTGCCTGAGCCGGGCCTCGCGGCAAGCGGCGCGGCGACCCCGCCGCAGGGCGGCAGGCACCTGCCCGCACGACTGGCCGATCTGGTCCGGCGGCTGAGCAGCGCGGGGCAGACCAGCCGCGCCATCGACCTGATCCGGAATGACAATCACGTTTCTCCCGAGACGGGCGCTGCGTTGCGGGCGATCGTCGCGCGGCACCTTTTCGAGCGTGGGGCCAATGCACAGGCCCTGGAGATCGCCGCTGACGCCGCGAAGGAAGGCGGAAATCACGTCTGGGCACCGGATTTCATCGCCGGACTGGCCGCCTGGCAACTGAACCGGCTCGCCGAGGCCAGAACCCATTTCGAACAGGCTGCCGACGCCGTGAAGGCGAATCCGGAGGAACACGCCGCCGGCGCCTTCTGGGCCGCGCGCGCCGCATTGCGGCTTGGCCAGCCTGATGCCTACATCGCCAGCCTTGGCAAGGCCGCGAACAACCAGGGCACGTTCTACGGCATGCTCGCGGGACGGCTTCTGGGCCGCGAACTCGGTCTGGCCAGCCTGACCGCCAGCCTGTCGGAAGCGGATGTCGAGGCGGTAGCCGCGCAGCCCGAGGGCTCGCTGGCCTTCGCGCTGCTGCAGGTCGGCCGTACCGCCGATGCCGCCCTCGCCCTGCGCAGCCTCTGGCCGCAAATCAAGGCTGATCCCAATCTGGGTCGGGCCGTGCTGCGCGTCGCGGCGCGGGCGGGACTGGTCGATGTCGCCGTAACCCTGGTGCGGACCCTGCCCGGCAACGAGATTGCGGGTGTCACCTTGCCCTTGCCGGCGCTGCACCCCGCGGGTGGTTTCAGGGTCGACCCCGCCCTGGTCTACGCGCTGGCGCGCACTGAATCCGGCTTCAATCCTCGTGCCGTGTCCTCGGTCGGCGCGCGCGGGCTGATGCAGCTGATGCCGGCAACCGCGAGAGCGATGGCGCAGCGCTACGACATCGCCGGCAACCTGGAGAGCCCGGCAGCCAATCTGGCGCTCGGCCAATCCTATCTGCAATATCTCGGCGCCCAGCCTGACGTGAACGGCGATTTGCTGCGCATTCTGGCCAGCTACAATGCCGGGCCGGTGGCCGCCACGAAATGGGCACGAACGATCAGGGATGGCGGCGATCCTCTGATCTTCGTCGAATCGATCCCGAACGCCACCACGCGCCGGTTCGTGCGGCAGGTTCTGACCGACAGCTGGATCTATGGCGAGCAGATCGGCAACGTACCCGCAAGCCTGACGGCGCTGGCCGAGGGGCACGTTCCCCGGTTGCAGGATGCCATGGCGGCAATCGCTGAACGTTGAACCGGACGCGCAAAACGGCCTTGTAAGGCTTCATTAAGCTTCTCCCGATAGGTTACGGTCATGGATCAGAACATGACCGCAGCCGCCGACGGTCCGGAAGCGCTTTTCGCGGCCGGGCTCTCCGCCCATGGCAATGGCGATTATTCCGCGGCGGCACGGTGCTTCACCGGTGTGCTCGAAGCCATGCCCGGTTTTCCTGCAGCACTGGCGAACCGGGCCCTCTCGCTATGGTCGCTCGGGGCGCTCGATGATGCCGAGCGGGATGCGGTCGCGGCCTGCACTGCCATGCCCGGTCTTGCCGAAGGGTGGATGGTCGCTGGCGCGATCAGGATCGAGCGCGGGGATTCCGCCGGCGCCATCGCCGCCTATTCCGAGGCGACAAGGCTGCGACAGGATTTCGCGCCGGCGCAGGCCGGGCTCGCTGCGGCCTATCTCGCCCATGCCGACAACGCTGCGGCGACACGACACGCAGCGCTTGCGCTGATTCTCGATTCGACGTGCAACCATGCACGGTTCACCCTTGGCTCCGCCCTTTCAGCGCTGGGCAAGACCGACACCGCGATCAGCCTGTTCACCCAGGTTCTGGCCGCCGAACCGCGCCACGCCGGGGCACTGCTCAACCGCGGCAACGCGCTTGTCGGGCTCGACCGCATCGAGCAGGCCGAGGCGGATTTGCGCGCAGCACTCGCCATCGATCCCAACCTGCGGGAGGCCCTGGCAAGTCTTGCCGTGCAGCGGACGATCCAAGGTGATACCGCGGAAGCGATAGCGCTGTGCGACCGCGCCATCGCGCTCGACCCGGATTTTGCCGTCGCGCAATGGAATCGCGGCGTCGCGGCCTTGCTGGCAGGCGATTTTGCCACCGGGTTTGAAGCCTATGAGTGGCGCAAGCGCCATCCGATCTACGGCCCGCATTTCGACCACCTGCCCGCCCCGGTATGGACCGGCGACGATCTGGCAGGCCGTCATCTGCTGGTTCGCGCCGAGCAGGGGCTGGGCGACACCATCATGTTCGCGCGGTTCCTGCCTCGTCTGATCGCCGAGGCACGACGCGTGACGCTCGCATGCCAGGCCACGCTGTTCCCGCTCTTCGCGGGGCTCGGAGTCGGGCTTTGCCGGCTGGAAGATCCAGCGCCCGCGGACGTTGATTGCGCGATCGACCAGATGAGCCTGCCGCATGTGCTGCGGCTGACGCCGGAGACGATTCCGGCAGCGGGCGGCTATCTCGCCGCACCACCCGCAGCAGTGGAGCGGTTTGCCGATCTTGCGCGCCCTGCCGGCACGCGGCTGTTTGGTCTGGTCTGGGCGGGCAATCCGGGACACAACAACGATCGTCGGCGCTCGCTGCCGACGGGCGTATTGGCGCCGCTGATCGAAAGCCCGGGTCTCCGGTTCATCGCCCTTCAGCTCGGCGCACGACAGGGCGAATACGACGTGCCAAGCATGGCGGGCGAGATGGACGATTTCGGTGCGACGGCCGGAATCCTGCACCATCTCGACGGGCTGGTAACGGTCGATACCTCGGTTGCCCATCTTGCCGGGGCCATGGGCAAACCTTGCCATGTGCTCCTCTCAGCCTCGTGCGACTGGCGCTGGCTGCTCGGCCGATCCGACACGCCGTGGTACAGCTCGATCAGGCTGCATCGGCAGCAAACGCTTGGGGATTGGTCCAGGCCGATCGACGCGGTGCTGGCCGCCCTTCGCGGCTGATCCGCCGGCCACTCGCCCCGCCACGGCGCGCGACCGGCGCCGCTGCCGGTCCGGGATATCCGATCCTGCAAAAATTCGTGAGCGATCCGGCAACCGGGTCTTTCGGCGCGACCGGGCATATCCATTTGAGAGCATGAGGGTGCCACGACCATCACGAAGGGAGAGGTGCACAAGCATGCAAACCCGGAAAACCCTGGTCGCTTCATCGCTCTTGGGCCTGTCATGCCTCGCATTGACCGGATGCGCCGGTCCCCGGCTCGCGAGGAAGATGCAGGACTTCATCGGCAAGCCGGAAACGGCCCTGGTCAGAGCCCTCGGTGTGCCCGACCGGCGCAGCGTGAACGGCGACGTTGTCCACGATCAGTACAGGCACACAATCACCTATTCAGTGCCGGGCTGGACCGGCGGACCCGCTTTCGTGGATCAGCGGCCGGCAATTGGCGGCATCCCGCCAACCGTTCCGCCACAGACCTACAAAAATACCTGTGTGATCAATTTCCGCATCGTCCACGGTCTCGTGCAGTCTTACCGCGCGACCGGTTCCGTCTGTTAGAGCATCATCCGATCGGATGGGGTCGTCTGACCGGGTAAGGCGGCCGCCCGAAGATCGGCAGGCCGCGTACCGTCATGGAATCATGACGTAAGCGATGATCAATCCGGTAATTAAATATCAAACATTTTATGTAAAGAGTTATAATCATCATGCTCGGGATCATCCCCCATACCATCGACCAGTATCTCAAACGCCGCGTAACGGCGGAGACACGAATGGCGATCCTGCTGCGGGCGGGCTTTCAGAGCGAGCAGCAATTCCGTCTCGATACCGAATATGACGATGCGGAATGCTGCGCGCTGGTCGCCGCAATCGCCGACATAACCGGCTGCGATACAGAGACGGCGTTCGACGAGATCGCCGACTTCTTCCTCGACTGGGCGGAACAGACTTTCCCCGGCTTCTTCGCCGTGGCACCGGACACACGGAACTTCCTGATGTTGCAGCCGGACATCCATAGCAGCCTGGCCTGCGGACTGCGCTCTAACGAACAGCGGAAGGTGGCCGAGAAATTCAGGGCCGTGGCGTTGCCGGACGGGATCCGGATGCATTACCGATCTTCGAACCGGCTGGCTTATTTCTACTGTTCCCTCGCCCGCAATCTTGCCGCGCGCCGGGGCGAGGTTGCCGAGATCAGCTTCATCGAAGGCAGTACCGCCTCAAGCACGTCCGTCATCGAGGTGAGGCTCAAACCGAAACAGGCGACCGGTATCGCATGAACATCGCAGGCGGCGGAGACCCTGTCGATCGTCAGGCGATCGAGGCGCTCTGCCAGGCAATGTGCGGCGTCATCACCGGGGATCTGTCGTTGCGACTCCGCACCGAAAGTACGGACCTGACGGTCCAGAAACTGTCCTTGCTGACGAATTTTATGCTCGAAACCGCTCAGCGTGCGGTGGAACGCAGCAAGGATAATGCCGACGCGCTCGACAATGTGCAGCGTGTTGCAAAGCTCGAGGCCTGGCGGATGACGCTTCCCGCGGGCGAGATTGTGCCGATCGGTCAGGTTCGTGGCCTGCCGGAACATGAGGGCGAGACGCTGCGCGGAATCGAATGGTTTCTCGGCAGGGTGGATAGCGACTACCACGAAGCGGTGGCCAAGCTTTTCGGCGGATCGGGCGGTGCGGTCGAATGGCCAGGCAGTGCAGCGGGAACATGGTTCTGCACCGAAGTCACGGCCGTGAGCGAAGATGACGAGGGGAGCGGCTACCTCGTAATTACCAAGGACATCTCCGAGAGCCGGCGTGCTGCCGAACAGATTCGCTATCTTGTCGAACACGACCCGCTGACGGGCCTTGCCAATCGCCGGCGGCTGATCTCGTATCTTGACACGACGCTCGCTGCTGCCCGTGTGGAGACGTTGAAATTCGCGGTCCACGTGATCGATATCGACCGTTTCAAGACGGTGAATGATCTCTACGGGCATACCACCGGCGACAAGTTGCTGATTGATCTCGCGGCCTGCCTGCGCGGGGAAGTGCGCGAAAACGACGTGATCGCGCGGAGCGGCGGCGATGAGTTCGTTGTCGTGCAAAACGGCATCACCAGTGCGGGGGATGCCAGTCGCCTGGCCGAGCGACTGATCGGCGCGGTCAGTGCAAGGCTCTCCACGAGCGAGGTGCCTGCCGTCTCGACGACCGTGTCGATCGGCATCGCCCTGGCGCCTGATGATGGGGAGACCGCCGAAGCCCTTCTCTCACACGCTGATATGGCACTCTACCAGGTTAAATCGGCCAGCCGAAACGGGTTTGCATTCTTCAACACCCAGATCAACGACGCCCAGCTCGCCCTCCGCAGGATGGAAGCGGATTTGCGTGGCGCCTGCGACCGGAATGAAATCTCGGTGCAGTATCAACCACAGCTCGACATCGCCTCTGGCAGTATTGTCGGCTTCGAGGCGCTGGCGCGCTGGCGGCGGAACGAGAAGGACGTGTCGCCGGCAGCGTTCATTCCCGTCGCCGAAGAAACCGGATCGATCATCGAGATCGGCAGTTTCGTGCTGCGGGAGGCATGCCGCGAAGCCGCGGGATGGCGCGCTCCGCTGCGCGTTGCGGTCAATATATCGGTTGTCCAGATCCAGCACGGCCAGTTGCCGGAACTGGTCGCCGCGGTGCTTGCCGAAACCGGGCTGGCCCCCGCGCGGCTCGAACTCGAAGTCACCGAATCCCTGCTGCTCGCCGATGCCCGCGCCGCGACCGACGTCCTGGCCCGCATCAGGGCTCTGGGGGTAACGATATCGCTGGATGATTTCGGAACGGGATATTCATCGCTGGCAACGCTTCGAATGTTCCCCTTCGACAAGATCAAGCTCGATCGTTCTTTCGTGTCCGATCTTGGCCGCGTGGATGAGGCGGAGGCGATCGTGCTGGCGGTCTTGGGACTTGGCCGGGCACTCGATTTGTCGGTTGTTGCCGAGGGTGTGGAAACTCCGGCGCAAGCGGAGATGCTCCGCACGGCAGGCTGCGCACTGTTGCAGGGCTATCTGATCGGCCGCCCTGCGCCCATGGCACAGTTCGATGAAATCGTAGGTCTCAACGCGTGCTTATCGCCGAGCATGGAGAGCCCGCTGCAAATCGGCTGAAAGATCACCCGATCAGGCAAGATCGGCAAGTGCTCTATCATACCGACAATTTGAGCATCAGCCTATGAGTGGTCTGAACCGCGCCGGGAATCCCGGAGGCCATTTTGTTTGACTGAGGCGACCATAGCCAGCTCGTTCAGTTGTTCATAGTATCTCGCCTCGGCCTCAGCGGGTGGAATATTGCCAATGGGCTCGAGGAGGCGGCGGTTGTTGAACCAGTCCACCCATTCGAGTGTGGCGAATTCCACTGCTTCTGCATTCCGCCAAGGGCCACGAGGGTGGATGACCTCGGCCTTGAACA
>NZ_NCAS01000014.1:0-72531 GCF_002255515.1 Acidiphilium sp. 20-67-58
TATGACAAAACCGCACGAAATTTCCTCGCTGGTATTTGCCTCGTCCTCGCCGTCACATCATGGATCAGTTGAGTCCAGAGCCTAGAGCATCATCCGATCAGATGGAATCATCTGATCGGATAAAGATGCTCTAATTATCAACAAGATAGAGCACTACATCCGACCCAGCCGGATCGGAAAGTGCTCTAGCGCGGAATTTTATCGGGGATTGTTTTCAAACGAACGTTTGATTATAAACAACCCACAGATGGAAGAGCGACGGGCCGCGCCTGTCGTGCCACCCACCCATTCATGAAGAGGTTACGATGACCGCTGACGCAAGACTGAACCTCCCCGCCCTCACGCTCGAAACCGCATCGCCCACCGCGCGCGCCGTGCTGGAAAAGGCCAAGGCACAGGTTGGCTTCATTCCCAACATGTATGCGAACATGGCGAATTCGCCCGGTTTCCTTGACACGTATCTCGACGGCTATGTGCGGTTCCGCACCGATTCCGGCATGACTCCTGTGGAGCAGGAAGTGGTCTTTCTGGTGATCAGCCGGGCCAATGGCTGCGGCTACTGCACCGCGGCGCACAGCATGATCGCCGACAAGATGTCGCAGGTGCCGGCCGATGTGCTGGCCGCGCTGCGCGAGGGCCGGACCATCGCCGATGCGAAGCTCGCAGAGCTGGCGCACTTCACCCAGGTGATTTTCGATACCCGCGGCCGCCCGACGCAGCAGGATCTCGAACGCTTCCGCGCCGCCGGCTACGTCGACCGGCACGCGCTGGAAATCGTTCTCGCCATGGCGGTCAAGACGCTCAGCAACTACGCCAACCACCTGTTCCACACCGAGGTGGACAGCATGTTCTCCGGCTACAAGCTGCCGGCCGCAGCCTGATCATTGCGCCCCATCCGGTCCATGTCGGAGCGGATGGGGGATCGCACACCGGATTTCAGGGCGCCTTCCGGCAAGATCGCCGGAAGGCGTTTTTTGTTCATAACATGATCATACGATCAGATGAGGCTCCAGGGAGCCTCAGGATGCGCGTTGGTTGGCGGACGCGCACGCCATGGCGGGCATCCTCGCCTCGGCGGCTTCCGTAGCCTGGAAGCCGCGCTGCGGCACCGCCGCCGCGCCACGATTTTCCGTATTTCTACAAGGAATTATATTTTATTTAGTCCGATGTTATTATTGCGACGAAGCCTTAATATCGTCTAATCCGCGTGGACAAGCGGAGCATCCTGATACTTTCGTAAACACAAAACGATCATTCGGAAAATGGACGGCATGGCGCGCGGCAGCGCCGGACATGCTGCGGCGGCAAGACCCGATTTTGGACATCATGGACGCACAGACCGACGCATTCGTTGATTTCATATCCTACGCGCAGAATTTCGAAGACGTCATGCTCTGGCGTGCCCTGAAACATGTCGGCGCGGGCAGGTATGTCGATATCGGCGCCCAGGATCCGACGATCGATTCGGTCAGCCTCGCCTTCTACGAGCGCGGCTGGCGGGGCGTGCATGTCGAGCCTAATCCGGATTACGCGTCGCTTCTGCGCGCGGCACGGCCGGACGAGACGGTCATCGAGGCCGCCATCAGCCCGACGGGCGGGACCATTTCGTTCTTCGAGATTGCGGATACCGGGCTGAGCACCGGCGTCGCCGCGATCGCCGAGGCGCATCGGCACGAGGGCTTCGCGTCGCGGCGGATCGAGGTGCCGGCGATGACGCTGTCCCGCGTGCTGGACCGCTTCGAGGGAACCGAGGTTCACTGGCTGAAGATCGATGTCGAGGGCATGGAAGAGGATGTCATTGCGAGCTGGGCGCCCTCGACCGTCAGGCCGTGGATCGTGGTGGTCGAGAGCACCCGTCCGGGTCTGCCCGACCCGACCGGCAGGCCCTGGGAGAACGCCCTGCTCGGCCATGGCTACGAGCTGGTGTATCGCGACGGGCTGAACCATTTCTATCTGAGCCACGACCATCTCGACCTGAAGCATCATTTCGATGTTCCGCCCAATGTATTCGATTATTTCAAGTTGAGCGGACGGGCCTCGTCGCGCCTGTGCCATCACGTCGTGCAGGAGGCCGAGGCGGAACGGGCGAACCTGCTCGGACGGATCGCCAGCCTCGAAACCCGCCTGCGGGAGGCGGCGAGGCTCGCTGAAGACGCAGAGGCGCGGCAGGCGGCGACGAGGCGCCAACTCGAACAGGGCAAGGCGTGGCTCGACGAGGCAAGGCAGCAGCTGCAAGCGATCCATGCCAGCCGGTCCTGGCGCATGACCGGTCCGCTGCGAGCCGCGACGACGAGGCTGCGATGGCTGCGGAACGGGGCGCGGGCCTGGGCCCGGCTCGCGCCGGGTAGCCGGCCGCACCGGGTCGGACTGCGGATGATCCAAGCCTTGTCGCGCTGGCTGCTTCACCATCCCCGTCAGCATGACATGGCGGTGCGGCTGCTCGATCGGGTTCCCGCCGCGCGCGCCCTGCTCCACCGCTTCACCCGGTCACACGAGGCGGCGGGGTCGATGATGTGGCGGTTGCCCGGACCGGCCGGCCTGTCGCCACGGGCACGGCAAATCCATCTCTGGATGAAGTCCTGAACCGAATTCTGGCTGACGGGAACCGGCAATCATGCGCATCGTCATCGACCTGCAAGGCGCGCAGAGCGCCAGCGGCCAACGCGGGATCGGCCGATATTCGCTCAATTTCGCCCAGGCGCTGGCACGCAACAATACCGGCCACGAGATCATCATCGCGCTGAATGCGCTGTTTCCCGAGACCATCCGGCCCATCCGCGCGGTATTCGAGGGCGTGCTGCCGGCGGAGAATATCGTGGTCTGGGATGCGCCCGGCCCCGTCGCCGCGATCGACCCTGCGAATGCCGGGCGGCAGGCGGTGACGGAACGGATCCGCGAGGCGTTCATCGCCTCCCTCGCCCCCGACATCGTCCATCTCTCGAGCCTGTTCGAAGGCTTCGTCGATGACGCGGTCACCAGCATCGGCCGCCATGGCGCCGCGTGCCGGGTGAGCGCCACGCTCTACGATCTGATCCCCCTGCTCAACCAGGACCAGATCATGAAGGATAATCCGGCCTATGCGGCGCATTATTTCCGCAAGCTGGAAGATCTGAAACGCGCTTCACTGCTGCTGGCCATTTCCGGCTCGGCCGCCGGCGAGGCGATGGATCATCTCGGCTGGGATCCAGCGAAGATCGTCGCCGTCGGCACCGGTGCGGATGGGCGGTTCAGGCGGAGCGACATCGGCGCCGAGGCGCGCCTCGCCCTGCTTGGCCGGCTCGGGCTGCGCCGGCCATTCTTCATGTATGTGAGCGCGCCGGATGCCCACAAGAACCATCGCCGGCTGATCGAGGCCTATGCCGGTCTGCCCGCCACGGTGCGGCAGGCGCATCAACTGGCCTTCATCGGCCATTTCCAGCCGCGGGAACGCGAAGCCTTCGAGCGTCATGCCGCGGGCTGCGGGCTTGCGGCCGACGAGCTGGTGATGATCGACGGCGTGGCGGATGATGATCTGAACACGCTCTACAACCTGGCCAAGGGGTTCGTCATGCCATCCTGGCATGAGGGGTTCGGGCTGCCCGCGGTCGAGGCGATGCTCTGCGGCCGCGCCGCGATCGGCAGCCGACGCGCCAGCCTTCCGGAGGTCATCGGCCGGGATGACGCGCTGTTCGACCCGTTCGACGTCGCGGACATGCGCCTCGTGCTGCATCGCCTCGCCACCGACGACCCATGGCGCGCGGAGCTGGAGGCGCACGCCATTACGCATGCGCGCCAGTTCACCTGGGATCGGGTGGCGGCGAAGGCGCTGGAGGCTTTCGCCCGGACCGCTGACGCCACCGCGAGCCCACCGCCGGCGCCGGCGCGGGACGGAGCCAAGGACGGGGCCAAGGCCGGGTACAGGGACGGGAACGGCAGAAAGCGCCTCGCCTTCTTCTCGCCGATGCCGCCGCAACCGAGCGGGATCAGCGACTACAGCATGGAACTGCTCCCGGCGCTGGCCGCCCATTACGACATCGATATCGTCGTGGAGCAGACCAGCATCGACAAAGACGGGCTGCCCGCATCGATCGGCGTCCGGTCGGCCGCGTGGTTCAGGGAGCACGCGCACGACTACGACAGGATCCTCTACCAGTTCGGCAATTCGCCGTTCCACGACTACATGTTCGAGACGCTCCCGGCGCATCCGGGCATGATCGTGCTGCATGACTTCTTCATGTGCGGCCTGTTCGGCCACCGGCTGCAGTTCAGCCGCGAGGCCGTGGCGCGGGAATTGGTCGGCGAGCATGGCTACGCCGCGGCGATGGATGTGCGCGACGCCGCGGATGTGCGCCGCGCGCTGGGGAACTACCCCGCGAACCTGCAGCTTTTGCAGGGGGCGATCGGCGTGATCGTCCATAGCGAACACGCGCGACAGCTCGCGGCAAGCTGGTTCGGGGCGACCGGCGCGCGGGATTTCGTTGCGATCCCGCTTTTGCGGGCCCCGACCCAGGACCGTGACCGCGAAGCGGCGCGGGCATCGCTCGGCATCGGGCCCGACGACCTGCTGATCTGCTCGTTCGGATTTCTCGACCCGGTGAAGCTCAACGACAGGCTGCTCGATGCCTGGCTGGGCAGCAGGCTGGAGAGCGATGGCAGGACGCTTCTGGCTTTCGTCGGCCAGAACGAGGGCGGCGTCTATGGCCGCGCCCTCGCCGAGCGCATCCGCACTTCGGCGTACCGGGATCGTGTGCGGATCACCGGGTGGACACAGCGCGGGGTTTACGAAACCTATCTCGCGGCCGCCGATATCGCGGTCCAGCTGAGGACGGGATCGCGCGGCGAAACCTCCGCCGCCGTGATCGACTGCATGAACCACGGCATTCCGACGATCGTGAATGCCCACGGCACGATGGCCGAACTCGATCCTTCCGGGGTCCGGATGCTGCCGGATGAATTCCGGACCGATGAACTTCTCGATGCCCTCAGCGCGCTTGCCGGGGATGCCGGCGCGCGCAGCGCTCTCGGAGAGCGTGCGCGATCGATCATCCGGACGCAGCACGCGCCGGGAATATGCGCCGCGCGATATGAGCAGGCGATCGAGACGGCGTATGCACGCGACGCAAGGGGGCTTGGCGGCCTGATCCACGGCCTGCGCGCGATGGCGATTCCACCCGCGGAGCAGCAGCGGGTCGCAACCTCGCTGGCCCGGAATTTTCCCGCGCATCCGCGCTGCCGGCAATTGCTCGTCGATGTCTCCACCCTGGCACGGACGGATCTGCGCACCGGGATCGAGCGCGTGGCGCGGGCGGTGCTGCGGCAATGGCTCACCCATCCGCCGGCGGGATGGCGGATCGAGCCGGTCTACGCCACCGCGACCACCGCCGGCTATCGCTATGCCAGGCAATTCACCTGCCGCTTCCTTGGCATAGAGGACTCCGGGATCGAGGATGGCGTGGTCGAGGCGTGGTCCGGTGACGTGTTTTTCGGCCTCGACTTCGCGCCGGACATCGTCGAGTTGCAGCAGGATCATTTGCGCGCGTGGCAGAACCGGGGCGTGAAGGTCTGGTTCCTGGTCCATGATCTCCTGCCGGTCCTGACGCCTGAGATGTTTCCCGAGGGGGTTGATCAGGGCCATGCGCGATGGCTGCGGACGATCGGTCGGTTCGACGGGATCATCTGTGTCTCGAGATCCGTCCTGGCCGATGCGACGGCCTGGTATGCCGACGGCGCCTCGTCCCCATCGCAGCGCCGGGAATGGATCCATCACGGCGCCGATCTGATGCAGTCCGCGCCAAGCCGGGGCATGCCCGACGATGCGCGGCAAGTGCTGGCGAGGCTGGGCGAGCATCCGGCGTTTCTGATGGTCGGCACGATCGAGCCCCGCAAGGGGCATCTGCAGGCCATCGCGGCATTCGAGCAGCTCTGGGCACGAGGTGTCGAGGCGACGCTCGTCATCGTCGGCCAGGAGGGCTGGAAGGTGCTGCCGGATGCGCAGAGGCGAACCATTCCGCGTATCGTGGAGACGCTGCGCACCCATCCGGAACGGGGCAGACGCCTGTTCTGGCTCGAAGGGATCAGCGACGAGTATTTGGAGGCCGTCTATGCGGCCAGCACCTGCCTGATCGCGGCAAGCGAGGGCGAAGGCTTCGGCCTGCCGCTGATCGAGGCGGCGCAGCACGGCCTGCCGATTCTGGCACGCGATCTGCCGGTGTTCAGGGAAGTGGCGGGCGAGCAGGCGATCTATTTTTCCGGCAAGGCGGCGGCGGATCTCGCCGACGCGGTCGAGGACTGGCTTGCGAGGTTCCGGCGCGGCGAAACCCCCGATCCGGCACGTATTCCCTGGATCACCTGGGAAGAGACCACCGCCATGATTGGCCGGCATCTCGGCATGGGGACAGAATCCTGACCCTCATGGGGCAGGGTAGCGGCGTGAGCAATGCTGCCGCCGCGTTACGCTATATCAGGATTTATGGGGAAATCAGGATTTACGGGGAAACTGGTGCTGTCAGAGGGAATTGAACCCTCGACCTCCTCATTACCAATGAGGTGCTCTACCCCTGAGCTATGACAGCGCCGCGTTGCGGGGCGGTATATCGAAAGGTGCCGCGGGGCGCAAGCCGGCCACTTGACGCCGGCGCCGCAAACCCGCTTTGTCCTGCCATGAACGGCAGGACAAAAGACAGGCGCCCGGAAGCCGAGGCCGCCGCGGCAGCGCGCAGGCAGCGCGAGGCCGAGGCGCTGCGCGCCAATCTCGCGCGCCGCAAGCAGCAATCGCGGGCCCGCGCGGAGACACCGCCGCCAGCGCAGGAACCGGCGGGAGACTCGCCATGCCGGTGATGCCGGATCACTGGATTCGCGCGCAGGCCGTTTCGCACGGGATGATCGAGCCCTTCGTCGAGACCCAGAAGCGCGACGGGGTGATTTCCTACGGCCTGTCGTCCTACGGCTATGACGCCAGGGTGGCCGACGATTTCAAGATTTTCACCAATGTGGATTCCGCGGTCGTCGATCCGAAGGATTTTTCATCCGACAGCTTCGTCGACCGCAAGGGGCCGGTCTGCATCATCCCGCCGAATTCCTTCGCGCTGGCGCATACGGTCGAATATTTCCGCATCCCGCGCGACGTGCTGGTGATCTGCCTCGGGAAGTCGACCTATGCGCGCTGCGGGATCATCGTGAACGTCACCCCGCTCGAACCCGAATGGGAGGGCCAGGTGACGATCGAGATCTCGAACACCACCCCCCTGCCCGCCAAGATCTACGCCAATGAGGGGATCTGCCAGTTCCTCTTTCTCCAGGGCGCTTCACCTCCCGAGATCAGCTATGCCGACAAGGCCGGCAAATACATGCGCCAGCGCGGCGTTTCACTCCCCAGACTGTGAGGCTTCATGGATAGAATCCGCATCCGCGGCGGCCGCCCGCTGGAGGGCGTCATCGACATTTCCGGCGCCAAGAATTCGGCGCTGAAAGTCATGGTCGCCGGCCTGCTCACCGATGAGCGGCTGGAACTCGAGAACGTTCCGGCGCTCGCCGATGTCGCGACCATGGCGCAGTTGCTGGCACAGCACGGCATCGCCGTCGAGGAAGCCGGGGCCAAGCGGTTGTCGCTGGGCGGCGCCATCACCAATACCGAGGCGCCCTACGACATCGTGCGCAAGATGCGCGCCTCGATCCTCGTTCTCGGCCCGCTGCTGGCGCGCACCGGCGAAGCGCGCGTGTCGCTGCCCGGCGGCTGCGCGATCGGCACCCGCCCGGTCGACCTGCACCTCAAGGGGCTGGAGGCGATGGGAGCCGAGATCACCCTCGATGGCGGCTACATCAACGCCCGCGCGCCGAAGGGGCTGCATGGCGCGACGATCACCTTTCCCTTCGTGTCGGTCGGCGCGACCGAGCAGCTTCTGCTCACCGCCACGCTGGCGGAGGGCGAGACCGTGCTGGTCAATGCCGCGCGCGAGCCGGAGATCGGCGATCTCGCCGAATGCCTGAACAAGATGGGCGCAGAGATCACCGGCATCGGCTCGGACCGGCTCACGATTCGCGGGGTGAAGGCGCTGCACGGCGCGCGGCACACGATCCTGCCGGACCGGATCGAGGCCGGCACCTATGCCTGTGCCGCCGCGATCACCGGCGGTGGCGTTCTGCTGCGCGGCGCGCGGCTGTTCGACCTCGGCGCGCTGGTCGCCACCCTCGGCGAGGCCGGGGTGGACGTGACGGAAGCCGCCGACGGCGTTGCCATCAGCCGGCGCAACGGGCTGCATGGCACCGATGCGATGACCGAGCCCTTCCCCGGCTTCGTGACCGACATGCAGGCGCAGTTCATGACGCTGATGGCGGTGGCCGAGGGGGCCTCGATGATCACCGAGACGATCTTCGAGAACCGCTTCATGCATGTGCCCGAGCTGAACCGCATGGGCGCGCGCATCAACGTCCATGGCTCGTCGGCGATCGTGCGGGGCGTGCCGGGGCTATCCGGCGCGCCGGTGATGGCGACCGACCTGCGCGCCTCGTTCTCGCTGGTGCTCGCGGGCCTCGCCGCGAAGGGCGAGACCATCGTCAACCGCGTCTATCATCTCGACCGGGGCTATGAGGCGGTCGAGCGGAAACTCGCCGCCTGCGGCGCGGAGATCGAGCGGCTCAGGGACTGAGCCGCCCGCTCGGCATCCATCATGTAGTCCCGCGTGAGCGGGACGGCATCCTGGCGGCGGGCGAGCTGGATCTGGAAGACCATGTGGTCCTGCACCTCGAAGGCGAGTTGCGAGCCGGCGAGGTAGAATTCGAACATGCGGCAGAAACGCTCGTCGTAGAGCGAGGCGATGGCATCGCGGTTGGCGGCGAAGCGCTTCCGCCAGAGGGCAAGCGTCTTCGCGTAATGCAGCCGCAGGATCTCGATATCGGTGCTGCGCAGGCCGGAGCGCTCGAGCGGGGCGAACACCTCGGAGAGCGAGGGCGAATAGCCGCCGGGGAAGATGTATTTCGCAAGCCACGGGCTGGTCACATCCGGGCCGTCGAACCGGCCGATGGCATGCAGCAGCGCCACGCCATCCGGCTTCAGGCAGCGCTCGATCGTGGCGAAGAAGCCGGGGTAATTGGGCTGGCCGACATGCTCGAACATCCCCACCGAGACGATGCGGTCGAAGCGGCGGGTCATCGCGCGGTAATCCAGCAGCTCGAACCTGACGCGATCGGCCAGCCCCTCGGCGGCGGCGCGGCTTCGGGCTTCGGCGAGTTGCTCCTCGGACAGGGTGATGCCGGTGACCCTGGCCCCGTAGTCGCGCGCCAGCGTCAGCGCCATCCCGCCCCAGCCGCAGCCGATGTCCAGCACCTCCAGATCCGGGCGGTCGAGCAGCAGCTTGGCGGCGATATGCCGCTTCTTCGCCGCCTGCGCCTCGTCGATCGTCTCGTCGCCGCGCGGGAAATAGCCGCAGGAATATTGCCGGTCGCGATCGAGGAACAGGGCGTAGAGACGGCCGTTCAAATCATAGTGATGCGCGACATTGCGCTTCGCGCGGCGAGCGTCGTTGAGCTGCGCCAGCGGCCGCAGCAGGCGGCCCAGCGCCCGGCGCGCCCGCAGGACCGGAACCCGCCCCTCGATATCCTGCACGCTCGACAGCAGCACATGCAGGACATCGTAGATCGTGCCGTCGACCGGCTCGATCGAACCGTCCATGTATCCCTCGCCGAGGGCCATGGCGGGATCGGTCACGAGACGGCGGATCGCCGCCTCGTCGCGAAGGGCGATGGTCGCCGTGCGGCCGGGGCGGCCGGCATAGTGGGAGGTCGTTCCATCGGGCCAGACCACGCCCAGATCGCCGCAGGCAACCAGGCGTTTCAACAGCTTGTCCAGTAACTTCCGCATGACAAATCTCCGCCGGCTGAAGAACCTGGAAAGGATTTGGTAACGGGCACTGTCGCGTAAAAGAGGGAAATGGCAGAAAGGCTACCATTCCATGCCGGAGCGCTGCCCGGCGGCGGGGGATCGTAGCAAACTGCAAAAAAAAACGGCGCCGATCCGTGGATCGGCGCCGTCTGTCAGCTCTGGAAGCGTCAGGCTACGGTCAGGCGGTCTGTTCCGCGGCCTCGGCGTCTTCCTCGCCGGTCTCGAGTTCGTATTCGCTTTCCTCGCGCACGATCGACTCGCCACGCGCCTGCTTCTCGGCCTCTTCCGGCGAGCGGGCGACGTTGACGACAACGTCGATCACGACTTCCGGATGCAGCGCCACGTGAACGGTGGCGAGACCCAGCGTCTTGATCGGGTTGACCAGCAGCACCTGGCTGCGGGCGATGCCGAGGCTCGCCTCGCCGCACGCATCGGCGACGTCGCGCGAGGTGACCGAGCCGTAGAGCGAGCCGGCGTCGCTCGCCTGGCGGATCAGCGTCACGGTCAGGCCGGCGACGCGCTCGGCGATGCGCTCGGCCTCCTCGCGGCGCTTGAGGTTCTGCGCCTCGAGATGGGCGCGCTCACGCTCGAAACGCTCGCGGTTCTGCTTGGTGGCGCGCACGGCCTTGGCCTGCGGCAGGAGGAAGTTGCGGGCGTAGCCCGGCTTCACCTTCACCACATCGCCCATCTGCCCGAGATGCTCGACGCGCTGGAGCAGGATCAGTTCGACTTGTGCCATGATTCTAGCTCCTCAATCGACCACGTAGGGGAGCAGGGCGAGGAATCGGGCGCGCTTGATGGCGCGCGCGAGTTCGCGCTGCTTCTTGGCCGAGACGGCGGTGATGCGGCTCGGCACGATCTTGCCGCGCTCGGAGAGGAAGCGCGAGAGCAGCCGCACGTCCTTGTAGTCGATCTTCGGGGCGTTGGGGCCGGAGAACGGGCAGGCCTTGCGGCGGCGGTAGAACGGGCGGCGTGCGCCGACCGCGGCGCGACGGGCGGCCGGGGTATTGACCGGCGCGGTCTCGATGCTGTCGGACATGGCTCAGTTCTCCTCGTTGTTCTCGTCGTCGCGATCGGTGCGGAACTCGTCGCGGGCGCGAAATTCCTCGCGGTCATCCGGGCCACGGCGGCGGCCGGAATCGAAGCGGCCAGCCGGCTTCGGCCCACGGAACCCGCGCTCGCGGTCACGGTCATCGCCACGGCGGGCGAGCGGCGCGGAGGGCGCTTCGTCGATCTCGTCGATGCGAATGGTCATGAAGCGCAGCACGTCTTCGTTCAGGCCGAGCTGACGCTCCATCTCGCTGATCGTCGCCGGTTCGGCGTCGAGCCCGAGCAGGACGTAGTGGCCCTTGCGGTTCTTCTTGATCCGGTAGGCGAGATTGCGCAGGCCCCAGTATTCGCGCTTCTTCACCGCACCGCTTTCGCCCTCGACCTGTGCGGCCACGGCGTCGGTAATGGTGTCGACCTGCTGTTGCGTGATTTCACTGCGCGCGATGAGCACGCATTCATAAAGCGGCATCTGTCCCCCTATGGTTGATGTCAGCCCCGGCGCCGGTGGGCGCCAATTTCCCCCATGGAAACGGGCATAGCCGGGCGAAATGCCATTCGCCCGGCAGGGTGCAGCGAGAATTGCACAATCCCCGCCGGATGGCAAGCGGGCGGGTCAGAGCGGGCGCGGCACGGCGATGTCGTAAAGCGTGATATCGCGGCCGAGCACGCCGATTTCGCGCAGCGCCGCGCGCCAGACCTGCATGTGCGCGGAGGCGGCATGGGCATCGAGCGCCGCCTGGTCGGTCCAGCGCTCGCTGACGCGGATCAGCCCGGGTTCGAGCACGTCTTCGGCGAAGGCATATTCGATGCAGCCGGCCTCCGCCCTGGTCGCGTTGATCATCGCCGCCATCGGCGCGCGCGCCGCCGCCATCCGCTCCGCCGGCAGCCTGATCGTTCCCATGATGCACAGCATGCTTGGTCTCCCCATTGTTTGTCAGTCGTGATCGTCGGCGAAGGCCATCAGCTCGGCGCCGTCCTCGACGAGGTCGCCCACCGCGCAGTCGATGGCGGCGATCGTGCCGTCGCGCGGGGCGGTGATGCGGAACTGCACCTTCATCGCCTCGATTACCGCGAGCAGATCGCCCGCCTTTACACTGTCGCCCGCAGCGACGGCCAGTTCGACCACCTTGCCGGGCATGACGCTGCGCACCCGCGAATCCGCCCCTTCGGCCTCGCCCGTCGCTTCATGCGGGTCGACCGGGACCAGCGCGTGGCGGACCCCATCGGCGAAGACGACGATCCGCTCGCCCTGCCAGGCGGCGCGCAGCCGCGTCACCTCGCCCTCAAGCTCGACCAGCTGCGCGCCTTCCGCGCCGGTCGCGATGCTGACCGCGACCGCCCTGCCCCCGCTTTCGAGCCGGAAGCGGCCTGCATCCTGGAGATGCAGGCGGAGATGGTGGGTGGTGCCGTCCTCCGCGAAGGCCACGTCCTGATGGCGCGCGCCGTTCAGCCGCCAGGCGGTGCGGGTGGCCCAGGGCGACCACGGATCGGCCGGGTCGGGCACATGCGGCTGGGCGGCGAGCCAGCACTGCGATGCCGCCGCCAGCACGGCGAGCGGGGCGGCTTCGCGGGCCGGCAGCAGGGAGGCCTCGTGGCGGGCGATGAAGCCGGTGTCGAAGGAGGCGGCGCGGAAATCGGGATGGGTGACGATGCGGCGCAGCAGGCCGAGATTGGTCTGCACCCCGTCGATCTCGCAAGCGGCGAGCGCCTGCGCCATCTGCCGCAGCGCGCCGTCGCGGTCCTCGTCCCAGGTGACGAGCTTGGCGATCATCGGGTCGTAATGCACCGATACCGCATCGCCCTCGCGCACGCCGGACTCGATCCGCACATGCCGGCTCTCCGCCGGCAGCCGCAGCCGCGCCAGCGTGCCGGTGGAGGGTGCGAAGTCGCGCGCCGGATCCTCGGCATAGAGCCGCACCTCCACGGCATGGCCGCGCCGGGCGATCCGCTCCTGCGACAATGGCAGCGCCTCGCCGGCGGCGACGCGGAACTGCCATTCCACGAGGTCGATCCCGGTGATCATTTCCGTCACCGGGTGCTCGACCTGCAGGCGGGTGTTCATTTCCATGAAGTGGAACGCGCCGTCCTCGGCGATGAATTCGACCGTGCCGGCGCCTTCATAGCCGATCGCCCGCGCCGCATCGCAGGCGGCACGTCCCATCGCCGCGCGCATCGTCTCGTCGATCAGCGGCGCCGGGGCTTCCTCGATGATCTTCTGGTGCCGCCGCTGGATCGAGCAGTCCCGCTCGTGCAGCGAGACGACGTTGCCGTGCCTGTCGGCAAAGACCTGGATCTCGATATGGCGCGGCCTGGTCAGGTATTTCTCGACCAGCACGCGGTCGTCGCCGAAGGCGGCGCGCGCCTCGCCCTTCGCGAGGTCGAGCCCGGCGGCGAAATCGGCCGGCGCGCGGACCACGCGCATGCCCTTGCCGCCGCCGCCGGCGGAGGCCTTGATCAGCACCGGATAGCCGATCGCCGCCGCTGCCCGCGCCAGCATCGCCGGATCCTGATCGGCGCCGTGATAGCCGGGGACCAGCGGCACGCCGGCCCGCTCCATCAACGCCTTGGCCGCCGATTTCGAGCCCATCGCCCGGATCGCTGCGGCAGGCGGGCCGACGAAAATGATCCCCGCAGCGGCACAGGCTTCCGCGAAATCAGCGTTCTCGCTGAGAAACCCGTAGCCCGGATGGATCGCCTCGGCGCCGGTGCGGCGCGCTGCTGCGATGATCCGCTCGATCGCGAGATAGCTCTCCGCCGCCGCCGGCGGCCCGATCCTGATCGCGTGGTCAGCCAGCGCGACATGCGCGGCACCGGCATCGGCGTCCGAGAATACCGCGATGCTGCGCAGCCCCATCCGCCGCGCCGTGCGGATCACCCGGCAGGCGATCTCGCCGCGATTGGCGATCAGGACCGACCCGAACACGGCTCAGCCCTCCCGCCAGGCGGGCGGCCGTTTTTCGAGAAAGGCGGTCAGGCCTTCCCGTGCCTCGGCGGTCGCGCGGCGGTCGGCGATGCGGCGCGCCGTCATCGCCACCAGCGAATCGTCGATGACGCGATGGGCGACATCGGCCACCAGCGCCTTCGCATCGGCCTGCGCCTCGGGCCCGCCCTGGGCGAGGGTCGCGATCATCGCGTCCCGCGCCGCCGCCAGCCCGTCGCGCGGCGCCACGATATGCGCCAGCCCGATCCGCATCGCCTCCGGCGCCGGGATCACCTCGGCGGAGCAGAAATAGCGCCGCGCCTGGTGCGGCCCGATCGCGGCGATGACATAGGGGCTGATGACCGCCGGGATCAGGCCGAGCCGGACCTCGGAGAAGCAGAATTTCGCATCCTCGGCGGCGATCACGATGTCGCAGCACGCGGCAAGCCCGGCGCCGCCGCCGAAGGCCGCGCCCTGCACCAGCCCGATCACCGGCTTCGGCAGGTCGTTCAGCGTCCGCATCAGCCGGCCCAGCCCCATCGCGTCCGCCCGGTTCTGGTCGGGGGTGTAGGCGGCGCTGCGGCGCATCCAGTTGAGATCGGCACCGGCGGAAAAGCTTTTCCCCCGCCCCTCCAGCACGACGCGGCGGACGTGCGGATCCGCGCCCACCCGTTGGCAGGTGTGGGTCAGCGCGGCGATCATCGCCTCGTCGAACGCGTTGTGAAGCTGCGGGCGGTTCATCGAAATCGTCGCGGTGCCGTCGGCGCCGACGGCAAGCTCAACCGGATCACTCATCACATCACATCCTGAAAAGGCCGAAGCGTGTCGGCTCGATCGGCGCATTGAGCGCGGCCGAGAGGCCGAGGGCGAGGGTCATGCGGGTCTCCGCCGGATCGATCACGCCATCGTCCCACAGCCGCGCACTCGCGTAATAGGGGTGGCCCTGACGCTCGTATTGCGCCTCGATCGGGGCGCGGAAGGCCTGCTCGTCCTCGGCCGACCAGGCGCCGCCCTTGGCCTCGATATTGTCGCGCCGGAGGGTGGCCAGCACCGCGGCCGCCTGCGGCCCGCCCATCACCGAGATCCGCGCGTTCGGCCACATCCACAGGAAGCGCGGATCATAGGCGCGGCCGCACATGCCGTAATTCCCGGCGCCGAAGGAGCCGCCGATGATCACGGTGAATTTCGGCACGTTCGCGGTGGCGACGGCGGTGACGAGTTTCGCGCCATCGCGGGCGATGCCGCCGGATTCGTATTTCCGCCCGACCATGAAGCCGGTGATGTTCTGCAGGAAGACCAGCGGAATCCCCCGCTGGGCGCAAAGCTCGATGAAATGCGCGCCCTTGAGTGCGGATTCGGAGAACAGCACGCCGTTATTCGCGACGATGCCGACCGGGTAGCCCCAGATGCGGGCGAAGGCAGTCACCAGCGCCGTGCCGTAGCGGGCCTTGAACTCGTCGAATTCGCCGGCATCGACGATGAGCCGGATCACCTCGCGCACGTCGTAGGGCGTGCGCGGATCGGCCGGGATTGCGCCATAGATCGTATCCGGCGCACCCACCGGCGGGCGGGGCGGCAGGAGGTCCATCTGGGCTGGCTTGCGGGTGTTGAGCCCGGCGATGATCCGCCGGGCGATGCCGAGGGCGTGCGCGTCCGACTCGGCGAAATGATCGGCGACGCCGGAGACCCTCGTATGGACATCCGCACCGCCCAGCGCCTCGGCGGTGACGACCTCGCCGGTCGCCGCCTTGACCAGCGGCGGGCCGCCGAGAAAGATCGTGCCCTGCTCGCGGACGATGATGCTCTCATCGGCCATCGCCGGCACATAGGCGCCGCCCGCCGTGCAGGAGCCCATCACCACCGCGATCTGCGCGATTCCCGCCGCCGACATCTGCGCCTGGTTGTAGAAGATGCGGCCGAAATGCTCGCGGTCGGGGAAAACCTCGTCCTGGTTGGGCAGGTTGGCGCCGCCGGAATCGACGAGATAGACACAGGGCAGCCGGTTCTGCATCGCGATCGCCTGGGCGCGGAGATGCTTCCTGACCGTGATCGGGTAGTAGGTGCCGCCCTTCACCGTCGCGTCGTTGACGACGATCACGCATTCCCGCCCCGATACGCGGCCGATCCCGGTGATGATGCCGCCGGCCGGCACCGGCTCGTCATACATGCCGTGGCCGGCGAACTGGGAGAATTCGAGAAAGGGCGAGGCCGGGTCGATCAGGGTGCGGATGCGCTCGCGCGGCAGCAGCTTGCCCCGCGCCAGATGCCGCTCGCGCGCCGCTTCACCGCCGCCTTCGCGGATGGCCTCCACCTTGTCGCGCAGATCCTCGACCAGCCGGCGCATCGCCTCATGATTCGCCCGGAACGCGGCGCTGCGCGGATCGAGGGACGAGCGGAACGCCGTCATGCGACAGCCTGCCTGAACATTGCGCCTTCATCCCGTTGATTATGCGTTCGTCTATCGCGCAACTGCCGGGCCGCGGCAAGGCGGGGCGACGGAACTCGCGCGCGAGTGCGAGCAGGACCGGCGGCCCGTCGATCAGATATCGTCGTGCGAGACGCGCCGGCTCGCACAGCAGCCGCCACGCCCATTCCAGCCCCGCCGCACGCAGCGGCGCCGGCGCGCGGCGCAGCACCCCGGCGAGAAACAGCGGCGCGGCGCCGACGCATAACCCGATGCCGACGGCGCGGCCGCGCCGGCGCACCGCCCGCGCCAGCACCTCCTGCCGCGGCGAGCCGACGGCGAGGATCGTGCAATCCGCCCGCGCGCGCTCGATGAACGCCACCACCGCGCCGAGGGCGGCGGCGTCGTGCTCGAAGCCGCGCGGCGGTTCGTGATGGGTGAAATCGATGCCCGGACAGCGCGCCGCGAAGGCGCCCATCGCCGCCGCATCAAGCCCTGCCACGGCCACGCGCGCGCCGCGCGCGGCGAGCGCCGGCATGATGGCCGCAAGCAGGTCCGCCCCGGTGACCACCGGCGGCGGGGCCACCCCGCACAAGCGGGCGAGACCGGCAACCACGCGCGAATCCAGCAGGCAGAGCGCGGCCTCGTCATAGGCGGCGCGCAATGCCTGCTGCCGCCGCAGCCGGCCGAGATGATCGACGTTCGGGGTCACGACATAGCCGAAGGGTCGCCGCCGGTCCCAGCCCAGCACGAGATCGCGCACGGCGTCCGGACCGGGGGCATCGAACCGCAGGCCGAACGGGGCGAAGGGCGCGCCGCTCACGGCGTCCAGACCAGGGACAGCGTCAGCGACAGCTGGCGCGACGCGGCACCGGGCAGGTTGTGACGGCCGGCGAGGCGAAACGACGGGCGGAGCGACAGGGCGCGCGAAAGCCGCCATCGCGCGCCGGCGGCAAGGTCGATCTCGGCGGCGGCATGGCCGGCGATCCGGCCCTGGCGTGCGGCGACGTCGAGCGTGAGCAGCAGGGAGCGCGAATAGGACCCGGCAAGGCCGAGACGCTCCGTGGTCAGCATGCTGCCGGGGCTGCCGAAGCCCGCATCCTGGCCGGCGCGGCGCGAGAGATCGAGATCGACGGCGATGAGGTCATCCGGCGTCCATTCCACCGCGACATCGCCGATCGCGGCGATGCCGGAGGCCGGCCCGCCAGCCCCGTATCGCGTCCGCTCGGCGCCGGCGATGACGCGCAGGCGCCAGATCGCCCGCGGGTCCGTCACGATCCCGGCCAGCGCATCGAGGCTCGAACTGTCGGCAACGATGCCGCCGGGGACGCTGCCGGGATAGCGTACGGTGCCGGCGCGCAGCATCAGCAGCGCGCGCAGCGGCGCCGGTGCCGCATTTTCCAGCCGCAGTTCCGCGCGCAGCCCCTGGCGGCTGCGAAACCCGGTCGCCGCGGCGGCGGTGCCGCTCACCCGTTCGCCATCGAACGCGATGCTTCCGGCGGCGTCGAGCGCGCCGAGGCCGAGCCTGAGCCCGGCCCGGGCGGAATCGGTGGTGACATCGAGCGGCGCGGCACCGCCATCCGCGGCGAGGCCGAGCGCCGTCTCCGCCGCATCGACATGGGCGACGCCGAGCGTCAGCCGGTCGGGGCCGAAGGGCAGCGCGAGGCCGAGCGCCGTGGTCAGCCGGTTGGCATTGGCAGCGGGATCGCGGGCATAGCGGTCGAGGGTGACGGCGGCGAAACCGGCAAGCCCGAGATCCTGGTCGAGCAGCCGGATTTCCGGCCGCAGGCTGGCGGTTGCGGTGGCGGGCGCGCCGGAAGCGGGCGCCGTGTCCAGCCCCGCGGCGGTCGTGAGGCGGGGAAAAATTTCCAGCCCCGCCGCCGCGAGTGGGGCAACCGGCACCGGCAGATCGCCACGGTAGAGCCGGGACCGGGCCGAGACGCCCGGCGCCGTGCCGAAGCCCGGCACCGACATTGGCAACAGGCTGCCGAGCCCGCCCGCGTGCGCCGCCCGGGCGGGCAGACAGGCGAGCAATGCTGCGGCCGCGAGGCAGGAGAAATGCCGATATCGCATCAATTAAATTGCAATTACTGGTCAATTAGGTTCAGATATACACAACCTTTAATTGCATGTCGCGGAAAAACGAACCCATGCGCCACGAAGCCGCCGGTCCCGCCCGCCTCAGCATCGCGATTTGCAGCCATAATCGTGGTCGCCAGACCGAACGCTGCCTCGCCGCCCTGGCCCCACTGCCGGAGACAGTTGAGGCAATCGTGATCGATTCCGGTTCGGCGCCGGACCAGGCCGAGACGATCCGCGCGGCAGCGACACAGCACGGCGCGCGGCACCTGCGGCTGCCAACACCCGGGCTGAGCGAGGCGCGCAACGCCGCCCTCGCCTCCGCGCGCGGCGACTGGATCGCCTATCTCGACGACGATGCGACGCCCTGGCCGGACTGGTGTGCGGTGTTGCTGCGCACGATCGCCGCCGATCCCGATCTCGCGGCGACCGGCGGGCTGATCCTGCCGCAATGGCAGGCGCAACTGCCGGGCTGGTGGCCGCCGGCGCTGCGCGCCGTGCTGACCATCATCGACCCGCCTTGCACGGACGAGAGTACCGCGGGGCTCGACCCCTACGGCGCCAACATCGCCTTCCGGCGCGAGGTTCTCACCCGCCTCGGCGGATTTCCCACCTGCCTCGGCCGGCGCGGCCGGCTGATGATCTCGAACGAGGAGACCTACGTGCTGCGCCGGCTGCGGCAGAGCGGGCTGAGCGTGCGCTTCACCCCCGATCTCGTCGTGTATCACGAGATCGACCGCGCCCGGCTCAACCCGGTCTGGCTGGTCGGCCGGCAATACTGGTCGGGCGTGTCAGAGGCGGTGATGCTCGGCGCCCTGGGCGAGAAGCGGCTTCACCGGGCGGCGCGCTTCCTGCTGCACGCGCTGCTGCTCGCCCCGCTCGGGCTGTTGCCGGCAGGAAGCACCGCCCAGATCGGCCTGCGGTGCAAGGCTGCCTATGCGCGGGGCTTCCTGCGGGGCACGCTGGGCGAGGGCCGCGCCATCGACACCGCCCTGCCGTGAGCCGGCGGGCGGATATCGACCGCGCCAAGGGGCTGGCGATCGTTCTCGTTGTCTTTGGCCACATCGTGGCGCGGCAGGAGCCGTCGCATGTGGTGTGGTACCCGGCGCTGCGTCGCGCGATCTATGGCTTTCACATGCCGTTCTTCTTCTACCTGAGCGGGCTGGTCGCCTGGCTGGCGGGCCACGCGACGGCGCCGCCCGCGCGCTGGCCGGCGCTGTTCGGCGCGCGGGTGCGGCGCCTGCTGATCCCCTTCGGCGTCATGGCGTTCGTCATCACCGCGGGAAAGCTCGCCGCCGCGCGCTTCATCCATGTCGACAACATGCCGGGCGGCCTGGTCGCCGGGCTTGTCGACGTGCTGTGGCGACCGCTGGCGAGCCCGGCCTATTCGCTCTGGTACCTGGCGACGCTGTTCCTGCTCAGCGTGGCGACGCCGCCGCTGTTCGCCGCCTGCGGCCGCCGCCTCTGGCCGGTGATCGGGGTGTTCGCGGCGGTCCAGCTCGCCCCCCTGCCCTGGCATCTCTATCTGGCCGAGGCCGGGCGCTATGCGATTTTCTTTGGCGCGGGCCTTGCCGCCGGAGCGCTGGGCGATCGCTGGACGGGATGGATCGACCACTGGCGGTGGCCGCTGCTCGCGGTGTTCGCGGCCGGCTGCACGGCCATCGCGGCCGATGGCGGCGCGCTGCCGTTCAACCTGCGGCTGCTCGGGCTCGGGCTTGCGGCCATCCCGGCGCTTCATGCGCTGGTAAGGATTTCATGCCTATCATCCGTCCGCATTGTCGAAACGATCGGGCGGAATTCCCTGATGATTTATCTTTTCAACACCATTTTCATCGGCCTCGCCAAGGGGCTCCTGCTGCTGGTCACGGGCTGGAACGGCGCGCGATTCCTCCCGTTCGCCGCAACGCTGATGAGCGCCGGGCTGATCGGCCCGATCCTGCTCAAGCAAAGGGTTCTGCGCGCCATACCCGTGCTCGACCGGATGACCGAGTGATGCGGCCATGGCCGCGCCAGACCATTCGGCCCCGCTCGGCCGGTTTCTCGACGCGCTGCCGCGTGAGCTCGCGGTCAGTTTTTCCGACGCCCAGCTCCGCGCGATCGAGCTGCATTTCGGGATGCGCCATCGCCCGACCCACATGATCGACTGGCGGCGCCGGCTCGGCTTCGGCCGGCTGAGACTCTATTTCGTGCTGCTGGTCGGGCGGGACCGGCACCCGGCCTGAACCTGCCGCAGCACCAGCCAGCCGGAGAGCACCGCAAGCCAGACAACCCGGCTCTGGTAGCGGGCATGGGGGCCGGAGAGCGCGCCCGTCACCGCCGCGTTGCCCGCCAGCGCGAGCAGGACGATCCAGCAGAGCAAACCCAGCGATCGCGCCGCCTCGCCGATGTCGCGGCGTGAAACGGCGAAGAGCGTGAACAGCGCGAACAGCGCGGTCGCCGCCATGCCGCCAGCGGCGAGCAGGCGCATGAGCGCGGCAAGGAAAGGCGGGACGACCATTCGCCCGCGCGCCTGGCGGCTGGCGACATAGCTTTCATAGGCCGGGCGCGGCAGGTCGCGCCGGATCGTTTGCCAGGCGGTCGCATACCAGGGGCGCAGGCCGCTGCCCGGCGCGAAGGTGACGAGTTGCAGGGCAAAATCCCGCCCCGCCGCGCGCAGCACGGCGCGCGGATGCGCGGCGAGCGTCCGGTCGACGATCGCATCCGTCTGCGCGACAAGACGGCGCGGACCGCCGGCGCGGTAGAGCGGACTGTCGGCCCGCCAGAGAAACGCATCGGCGGTGCGCGGCATGTCGTCGCGATAGGCGCAGAGCGCCCAGCCCGCGCGCGGACAATCGGCCGCAAGCGTCGCGCGCGCCGGCCCGTTCTCGATCAGCCGGGCGAGGAGGAAGGTCGCGCCATAGGGCGAGGGCGAGGGGCTGCCGCGCGCCAGCGTGTTGACCGCCGTCAGGCATGCAACGCCGAGCAGGAACGGCAGCAGCAGCACCCGCCAGCGGACCCGGTGGCGCAGACAGCGCAGCGGCAGGACCGCAAGGCAGAGCCCGGCATAGATCGGCATGTTGCTCAGATGCACGACGATCGCGGCGCCGATCGCCAGCGCGTGGCCGGCACCCGCGGTCTTCGCGGCGGGATCGAGCACGAGGCCGGCGAAGGCGAGCACCATCAGCGGCGTGAAGATGTCCGGCATCACTTGCGACGCGGTCCAGGACAGCGAGGTTCCGGCGGCAAGGCCCGCGAGCAGCACGCCGGTTTCGAGCGCGCCGGCGGCGGGCGCGAGCTGGCGATGGATGGCGCGGACCAGCCAGGCGGCGGCCAGCGCCTGCACGATGATCACCGGCCAGAGCGACCGCCCCAGCCCGGCGACGATCACCAGCAGGCTGTAGAATGGCGGCCGATCCCAGCCGAGATGCAGCTCGAGAACCTGCGAGATATAGGTTCCGGTATCCGAGAAGATCAGCGGATATCCGTTTTCCAGCGCCGGCCAGAGCAGCATGAGCGCCCCGCCCCCGCACAGCAGGAGGTCCGCCCGCCGGGCGGTGCGCGTCCGGCCTTGGGCGTCAGGAGCGAAAATAGCCGCCATAGCGCGGATGATAGAGCTCGGCATCGGGAAATCCGGAGCGGGCGTGGCGCGCGCCGTCGACCCGGGTGAGCACCGCGCCCTGGATACGCAGCCCCGGCTGTGCCAGCAGCGCCATCGCCGCCGTCACGGTCCGCCGGGGGGTCTGCCCCCAGCGGATGCACAGCAGCACGGCCGCGGCGGCGCGGGCGAGCACCTGCGCCTCGGCCAGGGCGAAGACCGGCGGGAGGTCGAGGATCACGAGGTCGTAGCGCTGGTGAAGTTCGTCCATCAGAAGACCGAGCCGGTCGGACATGAACAAGGCCAGCGCCTCGCGCGGCACCGCCCCGGCCGGCATGACGTCGGGAACGGCGTCGTCATCCTCGATGGCGGGGCGGTGGATCGCCGCCTCCAGCGCAACGCGCCCGGCGAGATGGTCGGTCAGGCCGGGCAGGCCGCCAAGGCCGAAGACCATGTCGAGGCTCGGCTGGCGGATATCGCAGTCGATCAGCAGGATGCGCGCCCCGCTGGCCGCCATCGAGAGGGCGAGGCTGACGGAAAGCGTCGTCTTGCCCTCGCCCGGCCGCGCCGCCGTGATCGCGAGGCTGCGCGGCGCGCCTTGCGCCAGCCAGAGGCCGGTGCGCAGGGCCCGGATCTGTTCGGCGAAGGCGGAAAACGGATACCGGCGGGCATAGTCGGGCACCGCGAGGCCGCGCCGCGTCCGCCGCGCGATCTCGGGCACCAGCGCCATGCAGGGCAGGCCCAGCGCCTCGCGCACCTGCCCGCCGGATCGGAAACTGCCGTTCAGCGAATCCGCCGCCAGCGCCGCCAGCAGGCCGAGGCAGAGGCCGAGCAGGACCGCGCCGGACAGGATGGCCACGCCGCGCGGGCCGCTCGCGTGCAGCGGCGGCATGGCGGGGGTGATGATCCGCGCGCTCGGCCGCGTCAGGGCCCTGCGGCTTTCGAGCGCGCCGATCTGCTCGGTCTCCGCGCGCAGCAAGCTGCTCTCGGCCTCGCGCTGCTCTTCGAGGCGCGCGAGGGGTGCTGCCACCACCGCCTGCGCCGCCGCCTTGCCGCGCACGCGGGCAATGGCAGATTGGAGACTGGCGACGCGCGCCGCATCGGCGGCGGCGCGCATCCGGTCCGCGGCCACGAACCGCCCGATTTCCGCCCCGATCTGTCCGCGCAGCGCCGCGAGCGCCCGGGCGGCGGCGCGATATTCGGGATTGTTCGGCCCCTCGGTGCTGGCGAGCGCGCGCAGCCTTGCCGCGAGATCGGCAGCACGCGCGCGCATCGGCCCGATCTCCGGCGCCACTTCGGCGGCGGTGGCGGCCTCGCTGCTCCCCTGCAATGCCACGAGCCGGGCCCGCGCCGCCGCGAGATCGGCCTGGGCGGCGGCGAGGCTGGCGGTGAGCTGTCCCGCCTGCTCATGGGTCAGCGACGCCGTGCCGGCCCCGCGCTCGGTGCCGCTGTGCGCGCGCTCCAGCGCGATCGCGACATCGAGCGATTCGAGGCGGGATGAAGTCGCCCGCGCCCGCCGCCGCAACCAGAGCCGCGCCCGGTGCAGCACTTGCAGCCGGTCACTCCGCTCGCGGTCGAGATAGGCGGCCATGGCGGCGTTCACCGCCCGGGCAGCGCGGCGCGGGTCGTGGCCGGTGTAGGAGACGTCGATCAGTTGCGAACTTGCAGGGATTTCGATGCGGAACCGGGCGGCCAGGTCATCGTCGAGGGCGGCTGGGGCGACCGGCCGGGACGCAAGGCGGGAAGACGCAAGGCCGGGGCCGAACCAGCGCCGCAGCATGGACGGAAAGCCCGGCTCCGGGGCGCGCGGCGGATGCGGGCCGGCGCCGATCCGGCGGAGGACGTGCCGCATCACCTGCGGACTTTTCAGGATGGCGACCTGGCTTGCCATCAGCATGCCGGTCACCGGCGCCGTCTCGACCACGTCCCGCAGCAGCTTCTGATTGAAACCGATCGGGTCGTAGAGCAGCACGCCGGTCGCAGTATAGACCGGCGTCATGCGCCATAGCGCAATCAACGACAGCAGCGGCAGGCCCAGGGCGACCAGGGCCGCCAGCCGCCAGTGCCGGCGGACGGCACGCAGCGCGTCGAGCGGATCATCCGGGGCTCTTGCCGGCCGGGCGCGGCCTTGCGGGTCTGCCGCGGCGCTCATCTCTGGGACTGGCCTGTCATCGGGAAGCCTCATCCATTGTTGCAAAGCGAGCGCGCGCCTGTGCATTCTCGCAGGCAATCCAGCATTATCTATTTAAAGTTGTATTATGAATATCAAATCATTTCAAGGTTGAATATCATGCCGGAATTTCGCCGCGTCACCCGCCGCCGCCTGCTTGCCACCGCGCTGGGCGGGATCGTCGTCCCGGCCCTGTCCGGCTGCGCGGCATGGACGCGCCTGCCGGAACTGCCGACGACGACGGCCGACGTCTACCGGCTTGGCCCGGGAGACCGGCTGCGGGTGATCGTGTTCGGCCAGCCGCAGCTCACCGCGACATATGACGTCGATGCCTCGGGCATGATCGAACTGCCGCTTGCCGGGCCGGTGCGCGCGGCAGGGCGGAGCACGGCGATGCTGGGCCACGCCATCGCGCAAACGCTGGTCGCGCGCGGCATCCTGCGCCATCCCGCCGTCGCGGTGGAGGTGCGGCACTACCGGCCATTCTCGATCCTGGGCGAGGTGAACCGGCCCGACCAGTATCCGTTCGAGCCCGGCATGACCGTGCTTGCCGCGGTCTCGCGCGCGGGCGGCTTCACCTATCGGGCGGTGGAATCGCAGGTCGGCGTGATCCGGATGACCGGCGGCGTGCCGCATGACTATCGCGCGCCGGTTTCGGCGCTGGTAGCACCGGGCGACGTGATACGGGTGTTCCAGCGACATTTCTGAACAATCGTGCCGGCCAGCGGATTACGAAAGATTGACTTGCGCGCGCCCTGCATCTACCCCGCGCCAGCGTCAGAGCACGCGATTGCGGGATATTCAGGGCCGGCAGGGCCATGCCGACCGCGTCGCCGGGACGACAGGAGAAACGGAATATGGCGGTGAACGCCTTCATCTTTCCAGGACAGGGCAGCCAGGCCGTGGGCATGGGGCGCGACCTGGCTGCCGCCTTCGCGCCGGCGCGCGAGGTATTCCAGGAAGTGGACGAGGTTCTCAAGCAGAAGCTCTCCCGGCTGATGTTCGAGGGCCCGGCTGAGGAACTCACCCTCACCGAGAACGCCCAGCCCGCCCTCATGGCGATGTCGATGGCGGTGCTGCGCTGCCTTGAGAAGGAAGCCGGCATTGTGCTCGGCAATCGCGCGGCGGTGGTCGCCGGCCATTCGCTCGGCGAATATTCGGCACTCGCGGCCGCCGGCACGTTCGGGATCGCCGATGCCGCGCGCCTGCTGCGCATTCGTGGCACCGCGATGCAGCAGGCGGTGCCGCCCGGCGAGGGCGCCATGGCGGCGCTCCTCGGCGTCGAGCGCGACGCTGCCGAGCAGATCTGCGCCGCGGCGGCCGAAGGGCCGGAGGGGCGGCAGGTCGTCTCGGTCGCGAATGACAATGGCGGCGGCCAGGTGGTGATTTCCGGCGCCGCCGCGGCGGTCGACCGGGCCATCGAGATCGCCCGCGCGCAGGGCATCAAGCGCGCCCTGAAGCTGCCGGTTTCGGCGCCGTTTCACTGCGCGCTGATGGCCCCCGCCGCCGAGACGATGCGCGAGGCGCTGGCCGGCGTGACCCTGAGGGCGCCGGTCGTTCCGCTGATCGCCAATGTCACCGCGGCGAAGGTCACCGACCCGGCGGAGATCGCCGCACGGCTGGTCGAGCAGGTGACCGCGCCGGTCCGCTGGCGCGAATCGGTTGGCACGATGACGGGCCTCGGCGTGACCCGCTTCGTCGAACTCGGCGCGGGCAAGGTGCTCTCCGGTCTTGCGCGGCGCATCGCCCCCGATGCCGAGGCCATGTCTTGCGGCACGCCGGCCGAACTCGAGGAGCTCGTCAAACATGTCGGCTGATCTTTTCTCGCTGGCCGGACGCACCGCTCTCATCACCGGCGCCTCGGGCGGCATCGGCGCCGCCATCGCGCGCACGCTGCACGGGCTCGGTGCCGCTGTCGCACTCTCCGGCACCCGCGAATCCGCCCTGGCCGCGCTCGCGGCCGAGCTTGGCGAGCGCGCTCATGTCTGCCCCGCCGACCTCTCCGACCCCAAGGCGGCGGAGGCGCTGATCGGCGCCGCCGAATCGGCGGTCGGGCACATCGACATCCTGGTGAACAATGCCGGCCTGACCCGCGACGGCCTCGTGCTGCGCATGTCCGACGAGGCCTGGAACCAGGTGATGGATGTCGATCTCGCCGCCCCGTTCCGCCTGTCGCGCGCGGTGATGAAGGGCATGATGCGCCGGCGCGCCGGGCGCATCATCAATATCGGCAGCATCGTCGGCAGCACCGGCAATCCCGGCCAGGTCAACTATGCCGCGGCCAAGGCCGGGCTGATCGGGATGACGAAATCGATGGCGCAGGAAGTCGCCTCGCGCAACATCACCGTCAATCTCGTGGCGCCGGGCTTCATCGAAACCGCGATGACGGATGCGCTGAGCGAAGCGCAGCGTGGCGCACTGGCCGAAAAGATCCCGCTCGGCCGCCTCGGCAGGCCGCAGGACGTCGCCGCCGCCGTGGCCTATCTGGCGTCGGATGCCGCCGCCTGGGTCACCGGTGCAATCATGCATGTGAACGGTGGCATGGCCATGATCTGAGCTGCGGTTGGCGCGACCGGGCGAACCATGCTAAGCGCGCCGGACTTTGGCAATGATCGTGGAGCCGGCCTCGTGCGCCACGAATATTGCGTGTTATCCATACGACCGGAGGCGGGATGGTCGATGCCGCCGGTACATATCGCCCAACGATCTCTACAGGAGCATGAATTCGATGAGTGAAGTCGCCGAAAAAGTGAAGAAGATTGTCGTCGAGCACCTCGGCGTGGACGAGGCAAAGGTGACGCCGGAAGCCTCCTTCATCGACGATCTGGGCGCTGACAGCCTCGATACGGTCGAGCTGGTCATGGCTTTCGAGGAAGCCTTCGGTGTGGAGATCCCCGAGGACGCGGCCGAGAAGATCGGCACCGTCAAGGACGCGATCGACTACATCGAAAAGAAGAAAGCCGAATAAGTCAGGTATCGGACGGAACATGAGCATGCGTCGGGTCGTGGTGACAGGCATGGGGATCGCGAGCCCTCTGGGCGTCGGGGTCGAGCATGTCTGGCGGCGTTTGATTGCCGGGGAATCGGGCATCGGTCCGATAACCAGGTTCGACCCGGCGGATCTGCCCTGCAAGGTCGCGGGCGAACTGCCCGCGGGGTCGCGGGCGGATGGCGGGTTCGATCTCAACGAGTGGATCCCGCCGAAAGAGCAGAAGAAGATGGATCGCTTCATCCATCTCGGGATGGCGGCATCCGTCGAGGCGATGGAAGATTCCGGCTGGACCCCCGCGACGGACGAGGACAGCTATGCCGCTGGCGTGATGATCGGCTCGGGCATCGGCGGGTTGCAGACCATCTACGATGCTTCGATCATGGTTCATGAAGGCCGGGCGCGCCGCCTGTCGCCCTTCTTCATTCCGTCCGCCCTGGTCAACCTCGTCTCCGGCCACGTCTCGATCCGGTTCGGTCTGAAAGGGCCGAACCATTCCGCCGTCACCGCCTGCGCCACCGGGGTTCACGCGGTTGGCGACGCGGCGCGGCTGATCGCCCTCGGCGATGCCGACATCATGCTCGCCGGCGGCGCCGAAGGGGCAGTCTGCGAGATCGGGATTGCCGGGTTCTGCGCCTCCCGCGCGCTGTCCACCGCCTTCAACGACAACCCCAAGGCCGCGTCCCGCCCGTGGGACAAGGATCGCGACGGGTTCGTGATGGGCGAAGGCGCGGGCGTGCTGTTCCTCGAGGAATATGAGCACGCCAAGAAGCGCGGCGCCAAGATCTACGCCGAGATCGCCGGCTACGGCATGTCCGGCGATGCGCATCACATCACCGCCCCCGCCCCGCATCACGACGGCGCGTTCCGCGCGATGAAGGCGGCGCTGAAATCGGGCGGGCTCACTGCCGCCGATGTCGACTACATCAATGCCCATGGCACATCGACGCCGATGGGCGACGATCTGGAACTCGAAGCGGTCGAGAACCTGTTCGGCGATGCGGCGCGGAACGTGGCGATGTCGTCCACCAAATCGGCGACCGGCCATCTGCTCGGTGCTGCCGGCGCGGTCGAGGCGATCTTCTCCATCCTCGCGTTGCGCGATGGCGTCGCCCCGCCGACCCTCAACCTCGACGAGCCGAGCCGCGCCAGCGTGATCGACCGCGTGGCCCACACAGCACAGCAGCGCAAGATCGATATCGTGCTATCCAACAGCTTCGGCTTCGGCGGCACCAACGCATCGATCCTGTTCCGCAAGCCTGGCTGAGCCAGGCTTTCCTTCGCATGCGCGGCCCGTGGCGCCTGATCCTTCTGCTGCTCACCGTGCTGGTGTTGCTGCAGATGGGCAGAATGGCGGCCAGTCAGCTCTATGACGGCCCGGGCCCGCTGCCTGTCACTTCCGACATTTTCATCCCGCCCGGCGGCACACATCAGGTGGCCAGGCTTCTGGCGCGCGAGAAGGCCATAGGCTCGGCGCGATTATTCGAGATCGCCGCCTTTCTGACACGCGGCCAGGGCCCCATCCGGTCCGGCGATTTCCGCTTTACCGATCATGCCAGCCTGCGCGCCGTGCTGCACACGCTGCGCTTCGCACCGGAAATCCAGTTCAAGGCGACGATTCCCGAGGGGCTGACATCAGCTCGGATCGCGGCGATCCTGAACGCCCTGCCGCACGCAACCGGCCAGGTGTCGCCGCCGCCCGAAGGCAGCGTGCTGCCGCAAACCTACGACTATACCTATGGCACGGCGCGCGCTGCCATCGTCGCACGCATGCAGGCGGCGATGCAGGCGGCGCTGGTAAAGGAATGGGCCACCCGCGCGCCCGGCCTGCCGGTGGCGACGAAACGGCAGGCGCTGATCCTTGCCTCGATCGTGCAGCTTGAAACGCCGCTTGCCGCCGAGTTGCCGAAAATCGCCGGGGTCTATGAGAACCGGCTGGCCAGGGGAATGAAGCTGCAGGCCGACCCCACGGTGATCTACGCCGTGACCAAGGGGGCTGCGACCGCCCTTCCCCACCGGGTCGATGAGCGGGATCTCGCCACAGCAAGCCCCTACAACACCTATCGCCACAAGGGACTGCCGCCCGGCCCGATCTGCGCGCCAGGACTTGCCGCGATCAGCGCCGTGCTGCATCCGGCGACGACCGACGCGCTTTATTTCGTTGCAACTGGCACCGGCGGGCATGTCTTCGCGCGCACCTTCGCGGAGCAGCGCAGGAATATCGCTCGCTACGACGCCGTCAGGTCGAAACGCGATGCCGCGCCCGGCACCGCACCAGGCGTGAAATAAGTCCGGCTCCCCTGGAGCACGTTCCGATTCTGAGGGATCGGATACAGCGCTCTATCTTGTTGATAACCAGAGCATCATCCGATCAGACGGGATTCATCTGATCGGATAAGGATGCTCTGGTTGGGGAGCCGGCCGGTTTCGGCGTGGTCAGGCCGGGCGTTTCCACCAGCCGCGCTTGCGCTGGGCGGGTGCGGCTTCGCTGCCGCCGATCACCACCGGCTGGACCGCGGGGCCGCGCGGCGCCTCGGCTGCCTGATCGGCGGCTATTGCGGCCTCAGGTGCGGGCGCCTCGGGTGCGGCGAGGGCGAGACCGTTTTCCGCCGCAGCAGCGGCTTCGGTTCCGACGATGGGCTCGGATGAAGCGGTTTCCGCTGCACTCGTGGCACGGGTCCGCCGGGGCCGGCGGGCGGGTTTCGGCGCGGCGGCTTCAGCCCTCTCCGCCGCTTCGAAAATATCCGCGATGTCGGTGAAGACCGGCTCCTGTGGCTCGGGGGATGCGGCCTCCTTCGCCTTTGTGCGGCGGGGACGCGGCGTCTTTGCCGGGGTGCGGGTGGCGGCGGCGCGGCGCTTCGGCTTCGCCTGCGGCTCGGCCGACGCTGCGGCCTCTTCCGGGAGCGATTCCACCACATTCGCCGAAGCTGGGATTGCGGCTTCGGGTTCCGCTTCCGGCTCGGGCGCGGAGGCCTGTGCCGACTCCGCCACGGTTGCCTGTGCGTTTTCCTGTGCGTTTTTGGGCGCGGCTTCTTGATCGCTCTCCGACACAGGCGCTGGCATGGTTTCGGTCATGGTTTCGGTCATGGTTTCGGTCATGGTTTCGGGCACGGCATCCCGCATCGCCCGGCGCCGGCCCCGGTCCTGGCCCAGCGTCTCGTCAAGCCGCACGGCGAATTCAGCCGGCATCTCGGTCATGTCCGGCTGTTCGGCGCCGGGCAGCACGGGCTGCTCCTCGCGCCGCCCGCCACGGCGGCGGCGGCGGCGACGGCGGCGGCGCTCGCCATCGTCCGCTGCGGCCTTGCCGGCGGCGTCGGCGACCGGCGCCTCGGCCTCATCGCCCTGATCCGGCGCCTCGGCCTCGGCCTCAACCTCCTCGGCCTCGACGACCGGCGCGCTTTGTGCGGCGACCGGCGCTTCCTGCGGCCGCGATGCGGCGTGCGTCCTCACCTTCTCGATCTTGAAGGTGGCAGGTACCGTGCCATCGGCCACGAAGGCGACCTGCATGCCGAAGCGCGCCTCGATGGCGGCCAGCTGGGCGCGCTTGTGGTTGAAGATATAGAGCGCGACATCCGGTGTGAGGTGCACCAGCAGCTCGGCGGCGCGGCCGGCCGCCTCGTCCTCGATCGCGCGCAGCACCGCCAGCGCCGTGCTCGCCGTGCTGCGGACATGGCCGACACCCTGGCAATGCGGGCACGGGATCAGCATGGTCTCGGCCAGCGACGGCCGGAGCCGCTGGCGGCTCATCTCCAGCAGGCCGAAATGGCTGATGCTGCCGACCTGGATGCGCGCGCGGTCGTTCTTCAGCGCATCCTTCAGCCGGCGCTCGACCATCGCGTTGTGCTTGCGGGTCTCCATGTCGATAAAATCGACGACGATCAGCCCTGCAAGGTCGCGCAGGCGCAGCTGCCGCGCCACTTCGTCGGCCGCTTCCAGATTGGTGCGCAGCGCGGTATCCTCGATATTGCGCTCGCGCGTCGACCGCCCGGAGTTCACGTCGATCGCGACCAGCGCCTCGGTCTGGTTGATGACCAGATAGCCGCCCGATTTGAGCTGCACTGTCGGCTGGAACATCTGATCGAGCATCTGCTCGACATTGTGGCGGGCGAAGAGCGGCTGCCGCTCGCTCCATTGCTGAACCTTCTTCACATGCGTCGGCATCAGCATCCGCATGAAATCGCGCGCGGAGCGGAAGCCCTCCTCGCCCTCGATCAGCACCTGGTCCACATCGCGGGTATAGACGTCGCGGATGGTCCGCTTGATCAGCGAGGCTTCCTCATACACCAGCGCGGGTGCGATCGAGGCCAGGGTGCGCTCGCGGATATCGTCCCACAGCCGCAGCAGGTATTCGCCATCGCGCTTGATTTCCGGCTTCGGCCGGTTGGCGCCCGCGGTACGGACGATCATGCCCATGCCATGGGGCACGTCCAGCTCGGACACCGCTTCCTTGAGCCGCCGGCGATCCGCCAGCGAGGTGATCTTGCGCGAAACGCCGCCGCCATTGGGCGAATTCGGCATCAGCACGGAAAAACGGCCGGCCAGCGAAATGTAGGTCGTCAGCGCGGCGCCCTTCGAGCCGCGCTCCTCCTTGACCACCTGCACCAGAATGATCTGGCGACGATGGATCACTTCCTGGATCTTGTAGGAACGCAGGGCGCGGGCACGCCGGCGCTCCCGCGCCTCTTCCGCGCCGTCGACCCCGTCATCACCGCCGATCTGCTCGGGGGCGGCGGCATCGGTGGCGACGCCTTCGGTCGGCTCGGCCGGCTCGGCGTCCTGCATGTCGGCGGAACCGGCGTCCTGCGGCTGCGGCGCGGCATCTTCGGTATCGCCGGATGCGGTTTCGGTATCGTCACCTGCTGAAGCGGGCGGCGCATCGGCGATCGGGATTTCGGTGACCTGGGGCGGGCGGCCGGTTTCGAGGGCCGCCTCCCGCGCATCCTCGGCCTCCTCGGCCTCGACGCGGCGGCGGGCCTCCTCGGCTTCGAGTTCGAGCAGCTTCTGCCGGTCGGCAACGGGGATCTGGTAATAATCGGGGTGGATTTCGGCGAAGGCGAGGAAGCCGTGCCGGTTGCCGCCATATTCGACGAAGGCGGCCTGCAGGCTGGGCTCTACGCGAATGACCTTGGCAAGATAGATATTGCCCTTGATCTGCTTCTTGTCGGCGGTTTCGATATCGAAGTCATCGAGGCGGTTGTTGTCCAACACCACCACGCGGGTTTCCTCCGCGTGGCTGGCGTCGATGAGCATGGTCTTGGTCATTTGGGGAAAAACTCCTGCGCGCCGGCGGCGGGACCGTGGGGTCACCTGCCTGCGGGCGCGGATGTTGGGGCAAGATTGTTCGAAACATGGTCAAGGACTGGTGCGCTGGCCGCATGAAGCGCCGGATGGACAGGCGCTGCTTGAGAATTGTGCGACGGAAAGCGCGGTCATCGGTCCTTGTCTCGTAGGCTGGCTGCGACATGCCCGCAGCCTGGCCGAGTCGGTTCGGCGCATTACGGCCCGCTGTCGCGACCCGGCCGGCGCCCGTTTATCAGTGGATGAGGGACCACGCAGTTTTTCGCACCGCGGATCAACCCATTGATTCTCTCTCAATGGCGCAAAGCCGGGTTCATGGCAAGGGTTGTTTCCGAACCGGCCGAAACCGGGCCCGACCGGCCAGCCAACCCTGCCTTGTCCGGGGAGACGGCCTCCAGCATCCCTGCCCATCGCGTTCGCGCCCGATCCGCGATGTGCCAGCCATCCGCAATCACGCCGAAACCACCCCCGATTTCAGGGATGGGAGGCCAGCGGCAGCGCCTCGCCATACACCTCCACCTGATCAAGGTGCAGGTAATTCTTCTCCAACAGGCGAATCCGCACGAAGCGGCCAGGGATGGGGATCGCGGGCGCGAAGACCAGCGGCTGGCCATCGGCGCCGCCGAACGGGGTTTCACTCTCGCGGCGGAACACCTCGATGAGGCGCTCCGGATCGAAGCCGATATCGATGGCGAGCCGGTTCGCCCGCGCAGCGATGGCCGGCAACTCCATGCGGTTGAACAGCTTGACCGCGCTGATGCCGTGAACCGCGCCGAGATCGACCCGCCACCACGGGACATCGTCGAGATCGGTGTGGAATTTGCCCCGGCCATCGATCACGCCGTTCAGCGCCCGGATCGCATCGGCTTCGGGTGACGACCCCGCCGACCAGGCCGAGATCGAGCTTTGGGTCGCGACCTTCCCCCGGCTCGCCGGCAGGCCGGGCTGGCCGGTCACCGGGATGGTCGTGGCACCGGCCTTGCCGAGCAGATCCGGCCAGAAATGCGCGAGCGAGCGGTCCTCGACCTCGTGAAGACCGGCCAGAAACGAAGCGAAACCAGCACCGGCGGCGAGGTCGCTCCAGATGGTCTGGTCGCCGAACGCGCCGCCAAGCCCGCGCTTCGCCCGTTCGACAAAGGCGGTTTCCGTGCGGAATGCGTAGTGATGGACCATCGCCGTGGCGAGCAGGGCGGCGCTGCGGCCCGGATCGTTGGCGAATGCCGCAGACGCCTCGGGAAACCCTTCGTAATAGCGCGACATGTCCTCGCCGATCGCATTCACAACCCGAACAGGACCGTCGACATGGCTGATCGGGCTGTGCCAGAAGGGATTCTCCTTCGCAACATTTTGCAGTTGCGATCCCTTCAGCATGTCCGACAGTATGGCCGACCGGGCGACATATTTGGTCAAAGGATGAATGATCTTCTGGCGACGTGTGTAGTCGCCGAGAATGCTGTCTCCCGGCCTGTCCTGATGCCCGTTCGGCCCGAAAAAGATCCAGTTGAACAGCACGCAATCCGCCGGCGCGCCGATGCCGCCGACGAACTGCCCGATCGTCCGGCCGGGCGGCAGGCGCAGAAATTCATCGATGTCGAAGAAGCCGACCCATTCGGTCAGGTCCCGGTCGTGCCGCAGGAAGTGACTGTACATCCGCAATTGCTCGCCCTGCACCGGATAATGCCGGAAGGTGACGAACGGATCATTGCCCAGAACGAACGGCAGACACGTGCCGTAGAGTTCCCTTGGATCGTCGTCGTTGCAGTAGAGGAACACATGATCGAAGCCGATCGATCGGTAGTAGTTCAGCCACTCGACGATGAATGGCGACTCCCAGCGCGCACAGGCGACAACGGAAAATCTGTATCTTGCCATGTTGGATCAAAAATTTTTGAAATAAAAACGAGAACAATGAAGATAACGGGCGAAGAAATCGTATCCTGTCGTAGTTTAGAACGCTTTCCGATCCGTTCGGATCGGATGTCGTGCTCTACCATATTTGGAAACAGAGCATCTTTATTCGATCATATGACTCCATCTGATCGGATGATGCTCTATTGTCCGAGCAACCCCGCAAGCATCGATGGCGGCAGGGTGACCTGCGAATAGCCGGCGGGCGGCGCGAAATCGCTCGCCGGTTGCGGGGCAAGGCGCAAGGACAGCGCCTCGACGCTCACATGCCCGTGTGTGTCGCCACCCGCGGCGGCGAGGGCGAAGCCATCCGGTGTCAGGCAGGCGGTGCCCGAGGCGTTGCGCCGCAGGACGAGGTAGCGGGTGCAGCGCATGCCGGCGATGGTTGCCGGCCCCAGCGGGGTGAAATGCGCGCCCTGCATCGCCATCACCCGCGCCATGGCGCCGGCAACGCCAGGAACGTTCACCAGCGCGTGCATCTGCGTCAGCACGAGCTGGGCCCGCCCGTCGTGAAGGTCGAGCAGGACGGTCATCGGCATCGGCGTGCCGGACAGGCTGGTCGCTCGCACCAGGCCGTCAGCCGCATCGAACCGCACCGCCCAGGTCTGCGCGGGGCGGCCGGGCTGGCTCACCCGATAGACCGCGCGCGCATCGCGCACGGGGATGACGCGCGGCGCTGCCTGTGCGAGGGCCGGCAGGAGCAGCAGCCCGAAAGCCGCCGCCGCATTGCGCTTGAAGCCGCCACGCGGCAGCCGTTTCCCAATTCGCCTCATCCCAGCAGCCTCCCGATCACCCGCGCGGTATAGTCCACCACCGGGATGATGCGCCCATAATTGATCCGCGTCGGCCCGATCACGCCGATCGCGCCCACGATGCGGTCGTCGCGCGAGCGCGCCGGGGCGACGACCATCGACATGCCGGAGGCGCCGAACAGCCCGCTTTCGGCGCCGATGAAGATGCGCACACCGTCGGACCGCTCGGCGAGATCGAGCAGCTTCAGCATCGTCTCCTGCGCTTCCAGACGCTCGAAGAGCTGCTGGACGGAGGCGAGTTTTTCCAGTTGGTCGACATCGGCGAGCAGCCGCGCCTGGCCGCGCACGATCAGCGAGCCGCCCCTGCCCTCGGCCGACCAGGTCGCGAGACCGGCCTCGACGATACCGGCGGCGAGATCGTCCAGCGCCGAGCGGTCGGCCTTCATGTCATCGGCGACGCGAACCCGCAATTCGCCAAGCGACAGGCCGGAGAGCTGGGCATTGAGGTAGTTGCTCGCCTCCTGCAGCGTCGAGGGCGGCACGCCGGGCGGCGTTTCGATCACCCGGTTCTCGACCTGGCCATCCGCCGAGACGAGCACGACGAGGGCACGGCCGGAACTCAGCGGCACGAATTCGATATGCTTCACCGCCCCTTCCGATTTCGGCGCCAGCACGATCCCCGCCGCCTGCGACAGGCCCGAGAGCAGGGCGGAGGCCTCGGTCAGCGTGTCCTGGATCGACCGGCCGGACTGGGCGAGTGCGGCCTCGATCCGCTCGCGCTCCTCGTCCGACAATTCGCCGAAATGCAGCAACCCGTCGACGAACAGGCGCAAGCCGCGCTCGGTGGGCAGTCGTCCGGCCGAGATATGCGGCGAGAACAGCAGCCCGGCATCGGTCAGGTCTGCCATCACGTTGCGGATCGTCGCCGGCGACAGGCCCATCGGCAGCAGGCGCGAGAGCGTGCGGCTGCCCACCGGCTCGCCGGTCTCGACATATTGTTCAACGATTTCGCGCAGCACCGCGGCGGAGCGTTCATCGAGCCCCGGCGGCAGGCGCATCGGCCCGATCGCCGGCTTCGGCCGACCGGTGCGGGCGGAGGAACGCTTGGATGTCTGGTCCATGGCGCCAGAGTCGGGTATCGCGGGGCGAAAATCAAGCGACACGTTTTTCCGACAGGAGTGGACCGATGCCCGAAATCAAGAGACCGAGCGGCCGCGCGGCCGATGCGCTGCGCCAGGTGGAGATCGTCACCGGCTTCTCCCACCATGCCGAAGGCTCGGCACTGATCCGCATGGGCGGCACCGAGGTGCTGTGCGCGGCGAGCGTGGAGGGCCGGGTGCCGGGCTTCCTGCGCGGTGCCGGCCAGGGCTGGGTGACGGCGGAATACGGCATGCTGCCGCGCGCGACCCACACCCGCGGCGACCGCGAGGCGACGCGCGGCAAGCAATCCGGCCGCACGCAGGAAATCCAGCGGCTGATCGGCCGCTCGCTGCGCGCGGTGATCGACCGCACGGCGCTGGGCGAGATGACCATCACCCTCGATTGCGACGTGCTGAACGCCGATGGCGGCACACGCTGTGCCGCGATCACCGGCGCCTGGGTCGCGCTCGCGCTGGCGATCCGCAAGCTGCGCAAAGCGAACGTGATCGGGACCGACCCGCTGATTGGCCAGGTTGCGGCGGTATCCTGCGGTGTGTTCGGGGGCGTGCCGGTGCTCGACCTCGATTACGCCGAGGATTCCAATGCCGAGGCGGATGCCAATTTCGTCCTCACCGGCACGGGCGGCATCGTCGAGATCCAGGCGACCGCCGAGCGCGCCACCTTCGAGGAGGCAACCTTCGGCACCCTGCTCGGCCTTGCCCGCAAGGGCACCGCCGAACTCTTCGCGGCCCAGCGCGCGGCCCTCGATGCGGCCTGAGGCGGCCATGCGGCTCGAACGCGGCCAGCGAGTGGTGATCGCCACCCACAATGCGGGCAAACTCGCCGAATTCGCCCTGCTGCTGGCCCCGCACGGGCTCGATTGTACATCCTCCGGCGCGCTCGGCCTGCCTGAGCCGGCGGAGGATGCGCCGGATTTCGCCGGCAATGCGCGGATCAAGGCGCTGGCGGCGGCAAAAGCGAGCGGCCTGCCGGCGATCGCGGATGATTCCGGGCTGGAGGTCGCGTCCCTCGGCGGTGCGCCAGGCGTGCGCTCGGCGCGATTTGCGCAGGAGGCGGGCGGCTATGAAGCGGCGATGGCAAACATCATCGCCGCCAGCCGGGCGGATGACCGTGCCGCCTTCGCCGCCGCGATCTGCCTCGCGACACCGGAAGGGCGGACCTTCACCTATCTCGGCTGGTGCCGCGGGCGCATCGCCCCGGCACCGCGCGGCGCCGGCGGGTTCGGCTATGACCCGGTTTTCGTGCCGCTCGGCGAGACGCGCAGCTTCGCCGAACTCAACAAGGCCGAGAAATCGGCGATCAGCCACCGCTACCGGGCGCTGCGGCAGTTCGCCGCAGCGCATCTCGGTTGAAGGTATTCCTGCCGATTACTCGGCAGGAATCTTCGCTGCCGCCGGCGCCGTCATCGGCACCGGCAGGAAGCGCGCATAGTCGCGCGGCACCACCATCCAGAACCGCGCCAGCGTGCGCTCCCATTCGTTGAGCAGGCGCTCGGCGTAGAGGCTCTGCGTCTCGCGCGCGTGTTCGGTCACGAGGTCGCGCAGATGCTGCGCCCAATAGGTCTCGGTCACCCGGTTCCAGAGCAGCGTGTCGGGGTTGATCCGCATCTCGAATTCGGCGGCGGGATCGTAGATGAAGGCGATGCCGCCGGTGAAGCCGGCGCCGAAATTATCGCCCACCGGGCCGAGGATCACGACCGTTCCGCCGGTCATGTATTCGCAGGCATTCGACCCTGCCCCCTCGACCACCGCCACGGCGCCGGAATTGCGCACCGCGAAGCGCTCGCCCGCCTGGCCGGCGGCGAACAGCCGGCCGGAGGTTGCGCCATAGAGGCAGGTATTGCCGATGATCGTGTTATCCTGGCTGACAAGCATCGACGACGGCGCAGGCCGCACCACGATGGTCGCCCCCGACAGGCCCTTGCCGACATAGTCGTTGGCATCGCCGAAGACCTCGAGCTTGAGCCCGCGCACCGCGAAGGCGCCGAGCGACTGGCCCGCAGCCCCGCGCAGCCGCACGGTAACGTGGTCGGCCTGCAGGTCGGCGCCGCGCTTGCGCCGCACGATCTGCCCCGAGAACTTGGTGCCAATCGCGCGATGCGTGTTGCGGATGCCGTATTGCAGCTGCATCTTCTCGCCGCGCTCGAAGAACGGTGTCGCATCCTCGATCATCTGCGCGTCCAGCGTCTCCGGTACCTCGTTGCGGCCCTGCAACGTGCAGAAGCGCGCATAGGGGCCGGGGTCGGCCTGGGCGAGCAGCGGATTGAGATCGAGATCGTCGAGCAGCTCGGAGCCGCGCGAGATCTGGTGCAGGAAGTCGGTCCGGCCGATCACGTCCTCGAGCCGCCGCACGCCGAGCGAGGCCAGGATGTGCCGCACGTCCTCGGCGATGAAGGAGAACAGGTTGATGACCTTCTCCGGCGTGCCTTCGAACTTCGCGCGCAGCGCCTCATCCTGCGTGCAGACGCCGACCGGGCAGGTGTTGGAATGGCACTGGCGGACCATGATGCAGCCCATCGCCACCAGCGAGGCGGTGCCGATGCCGAATTCCTCGGCGCCGAGCATGGCCGCGATCACAACGTCGCGCCCGGTCTTGATGCCGCCATCGGTGCGCAGCTTCACCATGTGGCGCAGCCGGTTGAGCATCAGCACCTGATGCGTTTCCGACAGGCCCATCTCCCAGGGCAGGCCGGCATATTTGATCGAGGTCTGCGGCGAGGCGCCGGTGCCGCCGGAATGGCCGGAGATCAGGATCGCATCCGCCTTCGCCTTCGCGACGCCGGCGGCGATGGTGCCGATGCCCGAGCGCGAGACCAGCTTCACGCACACCGTCGCCTGCGGGTTGATCTGCTTGAGATCGTAGATCAGCTGCGCGAGATCCTCGATCGAGTAGATGTCGTGATGCGGCGGCGGGCTGATCAGCATCACCCCCGGCGTCGAATGCCGGAGCTTGGCGATCAGCTCGGTGACCTTGAAGCCGGGCAGCTGGCCGCCCTCGCCGGGCTTCGCACCCTGGGCGACCTTGATCTCGATCTCGCGGCAATTGTTGAGATATTCCGCGGTCACGCCGAAGCGGCCCGAGGCGATCTGCTTGATCGCTGACGAGGCGTTATCGCCGTTCGGCCGCGGCGTCGCGCGCGCCGCGTCCTCGCCGCCCTCGCCCGAATCCGAGCGCGCGCCGATGCGGTTCATCGCGATCGACAGAGTCTCGTGCGCCTCGGGGCTGAGCGCGCCGAGCGAAATGCCCGGTGCGACCAGACGCTTGCGAATTTCGGTGATGCTCTCGACCTCGTCCACCGGGATCGGCGTCAGCCCCTCGCTGCGGAAATCGAGCAGGTCGCGCAGTGCGACCGGCGGCTGCGCGTTCACCGCATCGGCGTATTTGCGATACAGGGTGAAGCTGTCGGTCGCGACCGCGGTCTGCAGCATGTGGACCATCTGGCCGTCGAACGCATGGGTCTCGCCCTTGCGGCGCAGACGATAGACGCCGCCGACCGGCAGGGTCACGGCGTCCGCATCCCAGGCGGTGCGGTGCAGTTCCAGCATCTTGTGGGCGATGCCGGGCAGGCCGATGCCGGAAATCCGCGAGGGCATGCCGGGGAAGAATTCGGCGACCAGCGCGCGCGAGAGACCGATCGCCTCGAAATTGTAGCCGCCGCGATAGGAGGAGATCACCGAGATGCCGAGCTTCGACATCACCTTGAGCAGCCCCTTGTTCACCGCCTTCTTGTAGCGGCCGATGCACTCTTTCAGGCTGATCGACCCGAACAGGCCGCGGCGATGCCGGTCGGCAATGCTTTCCTGCGCGAGATAGGCGTTGATCGTGGTCGCCCCCACGCCGATCAGCACGGCGAAGTAATGCACGTCCATGCACTCGGCGGCGCGCACATTGAGGCTGGTGAAGGTCCGCAGCGACTGGCGGACGAGATGCGTATGCACGGCGCCGGTCGCGAGGATCATCGGGATCGGCGCATGCGCCTCGTCAAACGTCTCGTCAGTGAGAATGACATGGGTGCAGCCCGCGCGCACGCCCTCCTCCGCCTCGCGGCGGATCCGCTCGATCGCGGCGCGCAGCCCGCCCTCGCCATCGGCGACCGGGAAGGTGCAGTTCACCACGCAGGCATTGTCGCCCATCGTCCGGCGCATCGCGTCGAACTCGGCGGTCGAGAGAACCGGGCTTTCCAGCTGCAACAGATCGCACTGGCTGGAATCCTCGTCGAGCACGTTGCCGAGATTGCCGAGCCGCGTCTTGAGCGACATCACGCGGGTTTCGCGCAGGCTGTCGATCGCGGGGTTGGTGACCTGGCTGAAGCTCTGGCGGAAATAATTGTGCAAGCCACGATAACGCTCCGACAGCACGGCGACCGGCGTGTCGTCGCCCATCGAGCCGGTCGCCTCGTTGGCGTCCTCGACCATCGGATGCAGGATGAGTTCGAGCTCCTCCAGCGTGTAGCCGACGCCGAGCTGGCGGCGGCGCAGCGCCTCGCCCTCGAAGAGAACCGGCTCGGGCGCATCGGTTTTCACGATATGGTCGATCACCTTGATGCCGGCGGTCCAGGCGCCGAAATCCTGCCGGCCGGCGAGATCGTCCATCAGCTCGGCATGATGGTAGAAACGCCCATCGGCGAGATCGACGGCGATGGTCTCGCCCGGCCCGACGCGGCCGCGCTCGACGATCTCCGCCTCCTCGCGCTTGACCATGCCGGTTTCCGACCCGACGATCAGCAGATTGTCGCTGGTGCGGGTGAAGCGCAGCGGCCGCAGCCCGTTGCGGTCGAGCCCGGCGATGACGAAGCGGCCATCCGTCGCGGTGATCGCGGCCGGGCCGTCCCACGGCTCCATCACCGCGTTGCTGTAGCTGATCAGGTTGCGATGCTCGGCCTTCATCGTCGCATCGGCGCCGATCGAGGGCGGGATCATCAGCGTCTTGGCCATCATCGCGTCGCGCCCGCCATGGACGAGCAGTTCGAAGACGGCATCGAGCGTCGCGGTGTCGGAGCTGCCGGCCTGGATCACCGGCTTGATGTCGCCGAGATAGGCGTCGAGCGCGCCGGCGGCGAGGCGCGTCTCGTGGCTCTTCATCCAGTTCACGTTGCCGGCCAGCGTGTTGATCTCGCCGTTATGCGCGAGCGTGCGGAACGGCTGAGCGAGCCGCCAGGTGGGGAAAGTGTTGGTCGAATAGCGCTGGTGGTAGATCGCGAAGCGCGAGACGAAGCGCTCGTCGAGCAGGTCGGGGTAGAATTCGGTCAGGCTCTCGGCGAGGAACATGCCCTTGTAGATGATCGAGCGGCAGGAGAGCGAGCAGATGTAGAGCTCGGGGATCTGTGCCGCGATCGCTTCCTTCTCGATCCGCCGGCGGATCACGTAGAGGTCGCGCTCATACTCCTCCTCCGACTTGCCGAGCGCGTTCCACACCATGATCTGCTCGATCTCGGGGCGGGTCGCGTTCGCCTTCTCGCCGATGCAGGACACGTCGATCGGCACCTGGCGCCAGCCATAGATGCGGTAGCCGAAATTCAGGATCTCGGTCTCGACGATCTGCCGGCAGCGCTCCTGCGCGCCGAGATCGGTCTTGGGCAGAAAGACCATGCCCACCGCGATCGGCCCGCGGCGCATCCGGTCGCCGCCGCGCTCCACCGCATCGGTGAAGAAATCCTGCGGGATCTCGACATGGATGCCGGCGCCATCGCCGGTCTTGCCATCGGCATCGACCGCGCCGCGATGCCAGACGGCCTTCAGCGCATCGATGCCGGCAACGACGACATCGCGCCGCTTGCGCCCGTCGAGCGCCGCGATCAGGCCGACGCCGCAGGCGTCATGCTCCTGCGCGGGATCGTAGCTGCCGGCGAGCGCCGTGGTGTTGCGCTGCCATGCGGCGAGGAATTCGGAGGCGGTTTCATGGGTCATGGTCATCACTCCGCGGCGGTGGCAAGCGCGGCGCCGGGGCGCGCGGCGGCGGTTTCGAGATAGGTGTGCATGGCGTCGGCGGCATCGCGGCCGTCCTTGATCGCCCAGACGACGAGGCTGGCGCCGCGGACGATGTCGCCGGCGGCGAACACGCCGGGCAACGCCGTCATGAAGCTCTTCGAATCGACCTTCAGCGTGCCCCAGCGGGTGAGCGCGAGGCCGGGCTCGTTGAAGGCGCCGGGCAGATCCTCGGGGTCGAAGCCGAGCGCCTTGATGACGAGATCCGCCTCGATGGTGAATTCCGAGCCCGCGATCGGCTCGACGGTCTGCCGCCCGGACGCGTCGGCGAGGCCGAGATGCATCCGCATCGCCTTGACCGCATTGACCCGCCCGGCGCCGGTGAAGGCTTCCGGCGCGGAGAGCCAGGTGAACTCGACGCCCTCGTCGATCGCGTTCGCGACCTCGCGCGCCGAGCCGGGCATGTTGGCGCGGTCGCGCCGGTAGAGGCAGGTGACGGCGGCGGCGTCCTGGCGGATGGCGGTGCGCACGCAGTCCATCGCCGTGTCGCCGCCGCCGATGACGACGACGCGCTTGCCGGCGGCGTTCAACGCACCCGAATCGTAGTCCGCCACCGCATCGCCCAGCCCCTTGCGGTTCGAGGCGATGAGATAGTCGAGCGCCGGCACCACGCCGTCGAGCCCGGTGCCCGGCACGTCGATCTCGCGCGCCTTGTAGACGCCGGTGGCGACCAGCACCGCGTCGTAGCGCGCGCGCAGCTCGGCAAAACTCAGGGCGCCGCCGATATCCTCGTTCAGATGGAAGTGGATGCCGCCATCCTCGAGCCAGGCGCGCCGCCGGGCGACGATCTCCTTCTCCAGCTTGAAGCCGGGAATGCCGTAGATCAGCAGCCCGCCCACCCGGTCGTGCCGGTCATGGACATGGACCTGATAGCCCTTGCGCCTCAGCGCCTCGGCGGCGGCAAGGCCGGCCGGCCCGGCGCCGATGATGCCGACACTCTGCGCGCGCTCGTGCCGCGGCCGGATCGGCCGGACCCAGCCATTCTCGAAGGCGGTGTCGGTGATGTAGCGCTCGACGGCGCCGATGGTGACGCTCTCGAACCCCTTCTCGATGACGCAGTTGCCCTCGCACAACCGATCCTGCGGGCAGATGCGGCCGCAGATTTCGGGGAACGTGTTAGTGGCGGCGGAAATCTCGTAAGCTTCCTCGAGCCGCCCCTCGGCCGAGAGCTTCAGCCAGTCTGGGATGTTGTTCCCCAGCGGGCAATGCACCTGGCAGAACGGAATCCCGCATTGGCTGCACCGGCTGGCCTGGGCCGCCGCCGCCTTCGGGTCGAAATCGCGATAGATCTCGCCGAAATCCTCACGGCGCTCGCCGGCCGCACGTTTTTCCGGCGGCTGCTGCGCAAGACGCACGAATTGCTGCATGTGCTCGGTCATCGGCACAACTCCGTTCCGTGAATGGCTGTTTCACGGTGTCCCTAGCGCAGCGGAACAAAGAAGGCCAGCAATTTTTTGATAATACGACAGTATAATTGTCGTATTATCGTGATTACCTGCCCTGCGCGGATTTTTACCCGCGTTCATGGCAGAAATTTATGTCTCATTCGTGACCTATCACGCCTCACCCCCTGTCGGGCGGCCACCGCCCTGTCGGAACCGCCGCAACAACGCGGGCACGACGAGGTCGATCGGCGTCGGCACGATGCCCATGTCGGCGAGGGTAAGCGCATTCCGCGCCACCACATTGTCGCGCCGCAGCAGCAGGAGCTGGTCGGTCGTCAGCAGCCGGCCCGGAAGGTGCTGGAGCACCGAGGCCTGGAGCCATGCCGCCCAGCGCGGCACGCCGACCAGGGCGCGGTGATGTCCGGTCTCGGCGTTGATATAGGAGAGCAGGTCGCGGAAGCTGCGGGTCTCGGGCCCGCCGAGTTCATAGGTCGCCCCGGCGAGTTCGGGACGCTCGATCGCGGCCATCACCGCGGCGGCGACGTCGCCGACATAGACGGGCTGGAATTTCGTCTCGCCCTCGATCACCGGCAGGAACGGCAGTTGCGCCGCCATGGCGCCGAAGCGGCCGAAGAAACCGTCCCCCGGTCCGAATACGATAGAGGGGCGCAGGATCGTCGCGGCCGGAAATGCCGCGCGCACCGCCGCCTCGCCCATCCCCTTGCTGCGGGCGTACAGGCTCGCCGCCTTCGGATCGGCGCCGATCGCCGAGACCTGCACCAGCGCGCTCACCCCGGCTTCCGCCGCGAGTCGGGCGATCCGCGCGGCGCCCTGGTGCTGCACGCGGTCGAAATCGCCACGATGCCGCTCGGCGAGGATGCCGACGAGATTGACCACGCACGCCGCTCCCTCGATCGCGCGGCGCAGTGCCGCCTCGTTGTCGAGCGGCGCGTGCAGCGGCACGACCTGGCCGACATCGCCGAGCGGGCGGAGAAAGGCGCCGGCCTCGGTATCGCGCATCGCGGCCCGGACGACCCAGCCGGCAGCGGCCAGGCGTTTCACGACATGGCGGCCGATGAAGCCGGAAGCGCCGAAAACCGTTGCAACCTTGCGCGATGCCATGAAGAGCTCCTTTTCACTGGGCGCCTTCTGTTCGCATGACTGGCCCGCGCAAGACAACCGCCTCCGGCGCGAAGGCGGATTGACGGCAGGGCGCCGCTTCGCTACAGCCCCTTTCACCGAAGCGCGCCACTCGGCGCGGTTTGAAGCCCCCTTGCCCAGGTGGCGGAATGGTAGACGCGCAGGTTTCAGGTACCTGTGGCCGCAAGGCTGTGGAAGTTCGAGTCTTCTCCTGGGCACCATGCTTTCAAATCTTTGATCCGGGATCGTGACGGGCCGATGAGCCAAACCCAGTTTGCCGCCGGCGCAACCATCCATATCCACCGCCACGATCTGCCGGACGGGCTCGATCTCGGCCCGGTCGTCGCGGTCGATACCGAGACGATGGGTCTCGACCCGCGGCGCGACCGGCTCTGCCTGGTGCAGCTCTCCGCCGGCGACAACACGGCGCATCTGGTGCAGATCATCCCACCCGGCCTCGGCGGCCGCGGCGCGGACTGCCCCAACCTCAAGCGCCTGCTGGAAAGCGAGCGCGTCACCAAGCTGTTCCACTTCGCCCGGTTCGACCTCGCGATGCTGCATCACGCGCTCGGCGTGACCACCGCGCCGGTGGTCTGCACCAAGATCGCCTCGAAACTGGTCCGCACCTACACCGACCGTCACGGGCTTAAGGATCTCTGCCGCGATCTCGTCGGCGTCGAGATTTCGAAGCAGCAGCAGACCAGCGACTGGGGGGCCGCGGACCTCACGCCGGAGCAATGCGCCTATGCCGCATCGGACGTGCTGCATCTGCATGCGATCTGGGCCCGGCTCGAAGCGCTGCTGGTGCGCGAGGGGCGGCGGGAGCTGGCCGATGCGTGCTACCGTTTCCTGCCGGCGCGGGCGAAGCTCGACCTGCTCGGCTTCGAAGAGCCGGATATTTTCAGCCATCGCTGACAGCCGCGCCGCGCCGCGCGCGATCGTGTTGACCCGGCACGGCGCATCGTCCCATACAGGACCATGACGAGCGGACAGACCATGCCTGTTGCCCCCACCCGCGACACTGCCGCGCCTGCCCCGGATGAAGCCGCTGCCGCCGCCGATCTCGCCATCGCGCGCGACGTGCTGGCGACCGAAGCCGCGGCGCTGACCGCGCTCGCGGGCACGCTGGGCGAGACCTTCGCCGCCGCCATCGCGCTGCTGGCCGGAATCGGCGGCCGCGTCGTCGTCACCGGCATGGGCAAGTCGGGGCATGTCGCCCGCAAGATCACCGCCACCCTCGCCTCCACCGGCACGCCGGCGCTGTTCGTCCATCCGGCCGAGGCCAGCCATGGCGATCTCGGCATGATCGTGCCGGGCGATGCGGTCATCGCCCTGTCCAATTCCGGCGAGGCCGCCGAACTGGCCGACATCGTCTCCCATGTCCGCCGCTTCGCGCTGCCGCTGATCGCGATCACCAGCCGGGCGGAGAGCACGCTGGCCCGCGCCGCCGATCTCGTGTTGCTGCTGCCCACAGCCCCCGAGGCCGGGCCGATCGGCATGGCGCCGACCACCAGCACGACGATGCAGATGGCGCTCGGCGATGCCATCGCCGTCGCCCTGCTCGCCCGGCGCGGCTTCACCGCCGCGGATTTCGGCCTGTTCCATCCCGGCGGCAAGCTCGGCGCCCGGCTCCGGCGGGTCCGCGACCTGATGCATACCGGCGAGGAGGTGCCGCTCGCCGCCCCGGGCACGCGGATGGACCAGGCGATCCTGCTGATCACCGCAAAGCATTTCGGCTGCCTCGGCGTCGTCGACGGCGGGGGTCATCTGCTCGGCGTCGTCACCGATGGCGACCTGCGCCGCGCCATGGCGCCGGACCTGCTGGCCCGCGAGGTCGGCCAGGTCATGACCCCGAACCCGCGGGTGATCGGGCCGGAACGCTTGGCCGAGGACGCGCTGCACGACATGACGGCGCTGACCCCGCGGGTGATGTCGCTGTTCGTGGTGGATGGCGCGACGCGCGTGCTCGGCATCGTCCACATGCACGACCTGTTGCGGGCGGGTGTCGCGTGAACGCGGCGCGCACACCGCACCAGCCCGGCCCGCCGCGGCCGCGGGGCGGCCTGCGGAGCCGGTCCGAAGCATGGTTCGCCTCCCTCACCGACTCGCGCGATCGCCAGCGCGCCGCGCTCGGTCGCCAGCGGCGCATCGTCGGCGCCGCCAAGGTCATCCTTCCCGCCCTGGCCGCGATCCTGCTCGTCGCCATCGTCATCTTTCCCGGCCTGCGCAGCGGCGCGCGCTTCGGCCGCGTCACCTATCGCGAGATGCCGGGCAGCAACGCTGCCGCGCTGTCGCGGCTGACCGGCGCGCAATATCGCGGAATCGACGCGCGGGGCGAGAAATTCACCATCACCGCCAGCCATGCGGTGCAGAGCGGCGGCGACCAGCTCGATCTCGACCGGCCGAAAGGCGACATCACGACCCGCAGCGGCTCGTGGTTCATGCTCGATGCGAGCAACGGGGTCTACCACCAGAAATCCCAGCGTCTCGATCTGGCCGGCAAGGTCACGCTCTACCGCGCCGACGGCACCACCATGCGCACGCGCCGTGCGACGATCGACATCAAGGCCGGCGTCGCGACCGGCAAGACGCCGGTCTCCGCCTATGGACCGTTCGGCACGCTGACCGCGGCGGATGGCTTCGTCGCCCGCAACCACGGCCAGACCGTCACCTTCACCGGCCCCTCGCATCTCGTGCTCGACCAGGCGAACCTGTCATCCCCCCCCGGACAGGACGGAAGCGGCTCATGATCGTACAGGCCCGGCGCGCCGCAGCGCTGCTCCTCGTCGCCCTCCCCGGCACCGCGGTCGCGCAGTCGCTCGGCTTCGGTCCCGCCGGCGGCCAACCGACGCCGATCGACATCACCGCGCAGAACGGCATCGCCTGGAACCAGAAGACGCGGATCGTCACCGCCAGCGGCAATGCGAAGGCGGTGCGCGGCAGCGTCACGGTGACGGCGGACCAGCTCGTCGCCCATTACAGCCCGGCCCCGGCCGGCGCTGGCAAGCCGGCCGCCCCGCAGGCGACCCCGCAGACGCCCCAGCAGACGACCCCGGCGACCGGCCTCGGCGGGCTCGATTCCGGCGCCTCGCAGATCACCCGGCTCGAAGCGGTCGGCCATGTCCACATCTTCACCGCGACGGAACAGGCCTTCGGCGATCTCGCGGTCTATCACATGAGCCGCCACGAGCTGGTGCTGACCGGCCACGGGCTCAGGCTGGTCACGCCGAGCGAGACCGTCACCGCCACACGCGCCCTGCAATACTGGTCCGATGCGCGCAAGGCGGTCGCCATCGGGCATGCCAGGGTGGTCGGCAAGGATGGCCGCTCGGTCACCGCCGATCGGCTGACCGGCTATTTCGCGCCGGCAGCGCCCGCGGCGAAGCCGCAGGCAGCGCCCGTGACCAAGGCGCCTGCCGGCGCTCCGCCCTCCGCCGCGCAAACCGACGCCAGCAAGCTGCGCAAGGTGGTGGCCGAGGGGCATGTGGTGGTGACCACGCAAAGCGATGTCGCGACCGGCGATCACGGCGTCTACCATCCGGCGAGCGGCATCGCGATCCTGACCGGCAATGTCCACATCACCCATGGCCCCAACGAGCTCGCCGGCCAGATCGCGCAGATCAACATGAAGACCGGCATCGCGACGCTGGTCTCCCGTCCGGGCCACCGAGTCGAGGGGCTGATCATTCCCGACACCACACAAGCGCAGCGGCAAGGCGCCGCGAAATCGCCGCATTCGAGCGCGAAGGCAGGGCCATGAAGGACCAGCTTCGCGTCATACCGGGCGGCATCGCGGCACAGCAGGGCAGCACGCCCGCCGCCGCCGCCGCCGCCGCCGAGCACGGGCTCGTCGCCCGCGGCCTCGGCAAGAGCTTCCGCAAGCGTCCCGTGGTGCGCAATGTCTCGGTGACGCTGCGGCGGGGCGAGGCGGTCGGCCTGCTCGGGCCGAACGGCGCCGGCAAGACCACCACCTTCTACATGATCGTCGGGCTCATCCAGCCGGATACCGGCTCGATCCTGCTCGACGGCGCCGACATCTCGACCCTGCCGATGTATCGCCGCGCGCGGCTCGGCATCGGCTACCTGCCGCAGGAGGCCAGCGTGTTCCGCGGCCTCACGGTGGAGCAGAACATCACCGCGGCGCTCGAAGTGGTCGAGGCCGACCCCGACCGCCGCGAGGCGATGCTGGACGACCTGCTCGCCGAGTTCGGCATCTCGCATCTGCGCCGCACCCCGGCACTGGCCCTCTCCGGCGGCGAGCGCCGCCGCGTCGAGATCGCCCGCGCGCTGGCGACCGGGCCGAGCTACATCCTGCTCGACGAGCCGCTGGCCGGCATCGACCCGATCGCGGTCGGCGAGATTCGCGACATGGTCGCCCAGCTCAAGCAGCGCGGCCTCGGCGTCGTCATCACCGACCACAATGTCCGCGAGACGCTGGAAGTGATCGACCGCGCCTATATCCTGCATGAGGGCCATGTGCTGATGGAGGGCGTGCCCGACGAGGTGGTGGCGCATCCCGAGGTCCGCCGCGTGTATCTCGGCGACCGTTTCATGCTCTGACCCCGCCCGCCGCCGCGCGAAACGCGTGCATGCGGCGGCAAATCTTGTCACGCCGGCCCCGATGGGCTAGGCGAACCCTGCCGGCACCCCTGGAGGCCGGTTTTTTTCATTGAGTTCATGGAGCGAAGAATGGCCAAGTTTGAGACCATTGCGGCCGAGGATCGCACGCGGGCCGGCAAGGGGGTGGCGCGGGCGACACGGCGGGCCGGCAAGGTGCCGGCGGTGATTTACGGGGCGAAGCAGGAACCCTCCCTGATCGCGCTCGATCCGCGTATCGTGCTGCGCGAGATGAAGCGTGGCGGCTGGCGCTCGCGCCTCTACGAGATCGAGACCGCGACGGGCAAGGCCCGTGCCCTGATGCGCGACATCCAGCTGCATCCGGTCACCGACCAGCCCGAGCATGTCGATTTCCAGCGCCTCGCCGCCGGCGAGCCGGTTCGCGTCGCGGTGAACGTCAACTTCCTCAACGAGCTGATCTCGGTGGGCATGAAGCGTGGCGGCGTGCTGAACGTCGTGCGCCACGCCGTCGAGGTGATGTGCGACCCGGATCACATCCCCGATCATTTCGAGGCGGATCTCGGCCCGCTCGACATCAACGACAACATCCGCTGGTCCGATCTCAAGGGCACCGGCGTTGCCAAGCCGACCATCACCGACCGTGACTTCGTGATCGCGACGATCGCGCCGCCGACCGTGGTGGCCGAGGCCGCGCCCGCCGAAGGTGCCGCGGCCGCGCCGGCCAAGGGCGGTGCCAAGGGCGGCGCCAAGGGCGGCAAGAAGTAATATCGCGGAACCCTCGCCATGAAGCTGTGGGTCGGCCTCGGCAATCCCGAACCCGGGATGGCACGGAACCGTCACAATATCGGCTTCATGGCGATCGACGTGATCGCCGACCGCCACGGTTTCGCACCGTGGCGGAAGCGCTTTTCCGGCCTGGTGAGCGAGGGCAGCGTCGGCGGCGAGAAGATCGTCGCCCTCAAGCCGCTGACCTACATGAACGAGTCGGGCCGCGCGGTGCAGCCGGCCAGCGCCTTCTTCAAGCTGGCGCCGGATGCCGTGACCGTGTTTCACGACGAGCTCGACCTGATCCCCGGCAAGGTGCGGGTGAAGCGCGGCGGCGGCGCGGCCGGCCATAATGGCCTGCGCAGCATCGACCGCACGCTCGGCACCCAGGATTACTGGCGTGTGCGCCTCGGCATCGGCCATCCGGGCGACAAGGCGCGGGTGCACGGCCATGTGCTCGGCAATTTCGCGAAGACGGACGAGGACTGGCTGGTCGATACGCTCGAAGCCGTCTCCGACGCCGCCCCCCTGCTCGCTGCCGGCAAGCCGGAAGATTTCATGACGAAAGTCGCCCTCCTGACCAAGGACACCGCCTGAGATGGGTTTCAACTGCGGCATCGTCGGACTGCCCAATGTCGGCAAGTCGACCCTGTTCAACGCGCTGACCGCGACCGTCGCGGCGCAGGCGGCGAATTATCCATTCTGCACGATCGAGCCGAATGTCGGCCGCGTCGCCGTGCCCGATCCCAGGATCGACGTGCTGGCAAAGATCGGCAAGTCGGTGAAGACCGTGCCCACCAGCCTCGAATTCGTCGACATCGCCGGCCTCGTGCGCGGGGCTGCGAAGGGCGAGGGGCTCGGCAACCAGTTCCTCGCCAATATCCGCGAGGTCGACGCCATCATCCACGTGCTGCGCTGCTTCGAGGATGACGACATCACCCATGTCGAGGGCCATATCGATCCGCTGCGCGATGCCGACACGGTCGAGACCGAGCTGATGCTGGCCGATCTCGAAAGCCTGCAAAAGCGCGTGCCCAACCTGCAGAAGAAGGCCCGCGGCAATGACCGCGCCGCCGCCGCCGAACTCGCCCTGATCGAGCCGCTGCTGAAGGTGCTGGAAGACGGAAAGCCGGCGCGTACCGCGATTCCCGCCGGCGAGGAGGAGGCGGTGCGGCGGCTGCAACTGCTCACCGCGAAGCCGGTTCTGTATGTCTGCAATGTCGAGGAAGCCTCGGCCGCGACCGGCAACGCGCAATCGGCACGGGTGGCCGAAATGGCGGTGGCGCAGGGGGCGGCGCATGTGATCGTCTCGGCCGCGATCGAGGCCGAGGTGGCGCAGCTGCCCGCCGGCGAGCGCGAGGAGTTCCTCGACGGGCTGGGCCTCGCCGATTCCGGGCTCGACCGGGTGATCCGCGCCGGCCACGACCTGCTCGGCCTCATCACCTATTTCACCTGCGGCCCGAAGGAGACCCGCGCCTGGACGATCACGCGCGGCACCGCCGCCCCGGCAGCCGCGGGCGTGATCCACGGCGATTTCGAGCGCGGCTTCATCGCCTGCGAAACCATCGCCTATGACGACTACGTCGCCTGCAACGGCGAGGCCGGCGCGCGCGATGCGGGGAAGCTGCGAATCGAGGGGCGCAATTATATTGTCCAGGATGGCGACGTCCTGCTGTTCCGCTTCAACGTCTGACCCGGCCCGCGCCTGATGGCGCTGGTCTCCGTCCTGCTGCCCTACGCGTTCGACGCCGCCTTCACCTATGAGGCGTCGGAGGGCGCGCCGCCGCCCGGCACCGTCGTCACCGTCCCGCTCGGCCGCCGGATCGCGCATGGCGTGGTGTGGGACGACGCGGCGGAGCCGGACATCGCGCCGGCCCGGCTGAAGCGGCTGCACACCGTTATCGCCACCCCTGCCCTGCCGGACACGCTGCGCCGCTTCATCGACTGGGTCGCGCAGTACACGATGGCGCCGCGCGGCGAGGTTCTCGCCCTTGCCCTGAAAACCGCGCTGCTCGAACCGCCCGCCCCCCGCGCCGGCTGGGCGGCGGGCACGGCACCGGCCGGGCGGATCACCGCGGCGCGCCAGCGCGTGCTCGATACGCTGGCGACGCTTGACCGCCCGACCACCGCCGAACTTGCCGCCGCCGCCGGCACCAGCGCCGCCCTGGTGCGCGGCCTTGCCGATGCCGGGCTGTTGTGCCCCGCCGCGCGGGATCCGTCCGTTCCGCTGCCCGACCCCGACCACGCGCCACCTTCGCTGTCGCCGGCCCAGGAAGACGCCGCCGCCGCCCTGCGCGCCTCGGTCGCTTCACGTGGATTCGAGGTCACGCTGCTCGAAGGTGTTACCGGCGCGGGCAAGACCGAAGTGTTCTGCGAGGCCATCGCCGCCTGCCTGCGGGAGGGGCGACAGGCGCTGGTGCTGGTGCCGGAGATCGCGCTTTCCGCCCAGTTCGCCGCGCGCTTCGCCGCCCGCTTCGGCGCCGCACCGGCGCTGTGGCATTCCGGCCTGACGCAAGCGACCCGCCGCGCCAATTACCACGCGGTCGCGAGCGGCGCGGCGAAGCTGGTGCTCGGCGCCCGCTCGGCGCTGTTCCTGCCCTTCGCCGATCCCGGGCTGATCGTGGTCGATGAGGAGCACGAGGCGGCCTACAAGCAGGAGGACGGCGTGACCTATCACGCGCGCGACATGGCGGTAGTGCGCGGGCGGATCGCCGGCTGCGCCGTCATCCTCGCCTCCGCGACGCCGAGCCTCGAATCGGCGGTGAACGCCGAGACCGGCCGCTACCGCCACATCACCCTCGCCGCCCGCCATGGCGGCGCGACGCTGCCGGCGATCGAGGCGATCGACCTGCGCGCCGCCCCGCCTGCGCGCGGGCGCTTTCTCTCGCCCGTGCTGGCCGGCGCGCTGGAGACCACGCTGGAAGGCGGCGGCCAGGCGATGCTGTTCCTCAACCGCCGCGGCTATGCGCCGCTCACCCTCTGCCGCGGTTGCGGGCACCGGCTCACCTGCCCGAACTGCACCGCCTGGCTGGTGGAACACCGCCGTCCCGGCCACCTGCTCTGCCACCATTGCGGCCACGCCGCACAGGTGCCTCCCAAATGCCCGGACTGCGCCGCCGAGCAGAGTTTCGTGCCGATCGGCCCGGGGGTGGAACGCATCGCCGAGGAAGTCGCGGAACTGTTTCCCACCGCCCGCACCATCCTGATGGCGAGCGATGCGATCACCACAGCCGAACAGGCCGAGGCCGCGCTGCGCGCGATCGTCGCGCACGAGATCGACCTCGTGATCGGCACGCAGATGATCGCCAAGGGCTGGCACTTCCCCGATCTCGTGCTGGTCGGCGTGGTCGATGCCGATCTCGGCCTTGGCGGCGGCGATTTGCGGGCCGGCGAGCGCAGCGCCCAGCTGCTGCACCAGGTGGCCGGCCGCGCCGGGCGCGGACGCCTGCAAGGCCGGGTGCTGCTGCAGACCTACGCGCCGGAGCATCCGGTGATGCGCGCGCTGGTGAGCAACGACCTTGCCGGCTTTCGCCGCGCCGAGGCCGATCTGCGCGCGCCGGGCCACTGGCCGCCCTTCGGCCGCCTTGCCGCGCTGATCGTCAGCGCCGATGACGCCGCCATCGCGGATGCCGCCGCCGCCGCCCTCGCCCGCACCCAGCCGCAGGAGGGCGTGCAGGTGCTCGGCCCCGCCCCCGCGCCCTTCGCCATGCTGCGCGGCCGGCACCGTCGTCGCCTGCTGCTGCGCGCCCCGCGCGGGGTTGCGGTCCAGCCGGTGCTGCGCGACTGGCTCGCCCGCGCCCGCGCCGGGGGGCTGCCCCGCGCCGCGCGGGTCGATATCGACGTCGATCCGATCTCATTCCTGTGAGCGCATGCGTTGCGCGGGCGGGGGCCGTATGCTACTGGCGCGCATCGCTTGAAAAAGCGCACGGAAAGGTGTGTCCGCAATCCTTCTGACGGGATGCGGCGGATCGATCCGGGGTTGAAACGCAAGAATCGAGATCGAAGGCAGGGTCATACTGGTGTCGTCCGCCGTTTCCGCATCGCCGCAAGCCAATTCCCCCCAGCAGGATCGTGCGTCCGGCCTGTCCGCCCGCTATGCGCGGGCGCTGTACGAGCTCGCCGACGAACGCAAGGTCCTCGATGCCGTCGTCTCCGAAATGGCGGCGCTCGGCCGGTTGTTCGCCGAAGACCCGTCGCTGCGCCGCCTGATCGCCAGCCGCGCGATCGACATGCGCGAGGCCGGGCGCGCGATGGAGGCGGTGCTCGCCAGCCAGGGTGCATCCGATCTCGTCCGCAATTTCATCGGCACCGCCATTGCCAATCGTCGCCTTGCCGACCTGCCGGCGCTGCTCTCCGGTTTCGCGTCCTACGTCGCCGAGAAGCGTGGCGTGGTCGCGGCCGATATCGCCTCGGCGCATCCGCTGACCGACACCCAGCGCGCCCAGCTCACCGCCCGCCTCGCCGAGGCCGGATACGGACGCGTCACCATCCGCGAAACGGTCGACCCCTCGCTGCTTGGCGGGCTCACCGTGCGGATCGGATCGAAGCTTTACGACACCAGTTTGAAATCGCGCCTGCAACGCCTGCGCCATGTGATGAAGGGAGCCGCCTGATATGGAGATCCGCCCCGCCGAAATCTCCGAGATCCTCAAGAAGCAGATCGCGAGCTTCGACACCGAGACGGATGTGGCCGAAACCGGCCAGGTCCTGTCCGTCGGTGACGGTATCGCGCGCGTGTTCGGCCTGGCCAACGTGATGGCCGGCGAGATGGTCGAGTTCCCGAATGCCGGCGTTCAGGGCATGGCGCTGAACCTCGAGAACGACAATGTCGGCGTCGTCGTGTTCGGCGACGACAAGGCGATCCGCGAGGGCGACACCGTTACCCGCACCCGCCGCATCGTCGACGTGCCGGTCGGCAAGGGCCTGCTCGGCCGCGTGGTCGACGCGCTGGGCAACCCGATCGACGGCAAGGGCCCGATCGAGGCGACCGAACGTCGCCTGGTCGAGACCAAGGCGCCGGGCATCATCCCGCGCAAGTCAGTCCATGAGCCGATGCAGACCGGCATCAAGTCGATCGACGCGCTGATCCCGATCGGCCGCGGCCAGCGCGAGCTGGTCATCGGCGACCGCCAGACCGGCAAGACCGCGATCATCGTCGATACCTTCATCAACCAGAAGCCGCTGAACGCGCAGGATGACGAGAGCAAGAAGCTCTACTGCATCTATGTCGCGGTCGGGCAGAAGCGCTCCACCGTCGCGCAGCTGGTCCGCACGCTCGAGGAAAACGGTGCGATGGAATACTCCATCGTCATCGCCGCAACCGCATCCGAGCCGGCGCCGATGCAGTTCCTCGCCCCCTACACGGGCTGCGCGATGGGCGAATATTTCCGCGACAACGGGATGCACGCGCTGATCGTGTTCGACGATCTCTCGAAGCAGGCCGTTGCCTATCGCCAGATGTCGCTGCTGCTGCGCCGTCCGCCGGGACGCGAAGCCTATCCGGGCGACGTGTTCTACCTGCACTCCCGCCTGCTGGAGCGCGCCGCGAAGATGTCCGACGAGTTCGGCGCCGGCTCGCTCACCGCGCTGCCGGTCATCGAGACCCAGGCGGGCGACATCTCGGCCTATATCCCGACCAACGTGATCTCGATCACCGACGGGCAGATCTTCCTTGAGACCGAATTGTTCTTCAAGGGCATTCGCCCGGCGGTGAACGTCGGCAACTCGGTCTCGCGCGTCGGGTCCGCCGCGCAGATCAAGGCGATGAAGCAGGTCGCCGGCAAGATCAAGCTTGACCTCGCGCAGTATCGCGAGATGGCGGCTTTCGCGCAGTTCGCCTCGGATCTCGATGCCTCGACCCAGAAGCTGCTCGCCCGCGGCGCGCGCCTGACCGAGCTGCTGAAGCAGCCGCAGTTCAAGCCGCTGCCGGTCGAGGAGCAGGTCGTGTCGATCTTCGTCGGCACCCGCGGCTATCTCGACGAGGTGCCGGTCAACCGCATCGGCGATTTCGAGGCCCAGCTGATCTCCGAGATGAAGGCGCGTTCGCCCGACATTCTCAACGCGATCCGCAACGACCGCGAGATCAAGAAGGAGACCGAGGCGAAGCTCATCGAGTTCGTCAAGTCCTTCGCGTCCAGCTTCGCGTAAGGGGCGCTCGGCACAGATGGCCAGCCTGAAAGCCCTCAGGAACCGGATCTCCAGCGTCAAGTCGACGCAGAAGATCACCAAGGCGATGAAGATGGTCGCCGCCGCCAAGCTGCGCCGTGCCCAGGCGCAGGCCGAGGCGGCGCGGCCCTACGCGACAAGGATGGCCGCGATGATGGGCGCCCTCGCCGAGGGCGCGGCGGCAAACCCGAACGCGCCGGCGCTGCTCGTCGGCAACGGGGCGGACCGCACCTATCTCATCGTCGTCGTCACCGCCGATCGCGGTCTTGCCGGCCCGTTCAACTCCTCGATCAACCGCGCCGCCCGCGCACGGGTGCGCAAGCTTGAGGCCGAGGGCAAGCAGGTCCGTCTGTTCACGGTCGGCCGCAAGGGTCGCGACTTCTTCCGGCGCGACATGCGCGAGAAGATCATCGGCGAGGCGAATTTCGTCGGCAAGAAGACGATCGAGTTCGCCGACGCGGAAGCGATCGCGCAGCAGATCGTCGCCGCGTTCGATGGCGGCAAGTTCGACATCTGCACGCTGATGTTCAACCGCTTCGTCTCGGTGATGGCGCAGGTTCCGAGCGAAACGCCGCTGATCCCGGCGAGCGCCGGCCAGGCCGCGAACGACAATGCAGGGGCCGGCCAGCACGCCGGCGACTACGAGATCGAGCCGGATGACAGCACGCTGCTCGACCGTCTGCTGCCGCGCAACCTCGCGGTGCAGATCTACAGCGCGCTGCTCGAATCCGCCGCCGGCGAACAGGGCGCGCGCATGACCGCGATGGACAATGCGACGCGCAATGCGGGCGAGATGATCAACCGTCTCACGCTGAACTACAACCGCACCCGTCAGGCGAACATCACCAGGGAACTGATCGAGATCATTTCCGGCGCGGAAGCGCTCTGAGGCTTAGGGAATTACGCATATGGCAAAGAACGTTACCGGCCGCATCACGCAGATCATGGGTCCCGTGGTCGACGTGCAGTTCGAGGGCGAACTGCCCTACATCCTTAACGCGCTGGAAACCAAGGTGGGCGACCGCCGGCTGGTGCTGGAAGTGGCGCAGGAAATCGGCGAGCGCACCGTCCGCTGCATCGCGATGGACAGCACCGACGGTCTCGCCCGCGGCGACGAGGTGAGCGATACCGGGAAGGCGATCGCCGTTCCGGTCGGCCCCGAGACACTCGGCCGCATCCTCAACGTGATCGGCGAGCCGATCGACGAGCGCGGGCCGGTTCCGACCACCCGCACCGCGCCGATCCACCGCCAGGCGCCGAGCTTCGACGAGCAGGCCACCTCGGCCGAGATCCTCGTCACCGGCATCAAGGTCGTCGACCTGCTCGCCCCGTATCTGAAGGGCGGCAAGATTGGCCTGTTCGGCGGCGCCGGCGTGGGCAAGACCGTGCTCATCCAGGAGCTGATCAACAACATCGCCAAGGGCCATGGCGGCGTCTCGGTCTTCGCCGGGGTTGGCGAGCGGACCCGCGAGGGTAACGACCTCTACCACGAGATGATTGACGCCGGCGTCATCAAGCTCGGCGACAACACCACCGAAGGCTCCAAGGTGGCGCTGGTCTATGGCCAGATGAACGAGCCGCCGGGTGCGCGCATGCGCGTCGGCCTCTCCGGCCTGACCATGGCGGAATATTTCCGCGACGAGGAAGGCCAGGACGTGCTGTTCTTCGTCGACAACATCTTCCGCTTCACCCAGGCGGGCGCCGAGGTTTCGGCGCTGCTCGGCCGCATCCCCTCCGCGGTGGGCTACCAGCCGACGCTCGCGACCGACATGGGCGCGCTGCAGGAGCGCATCACCTCGACCAAGAAGGGTTCGATCACCTCGGTCCAGGCCATCTACGTTCCCGCCGACGACCTGACCGACCCGGCGCCGGCAACCTCCTTCTCGCATCTCGACGCGACGACGACGCTGAACCGCGCCATCGCCGAAAAGGGCATCTACCCGGCGGTCGACCCGCTGGACAGCACCTCCCGCGCGCTCGATCCGCGCATCGTCGGCGAGGAGCACTACAACGTCGCCCGCGAGGTGCAGCGCATCCTGCAGAGCTACAAGTCGCTGCAGGACATCATCGCGATCCTGGGCATGGACGAGCTGTCGGAAGACGACAAGCTCACCGTCGCCCGCGCCCGCAAGATCGAGCGCTTCCTCTCGCAGCCCTTCCATGTCGCTGAAGTGTTCACCGGCTCGCCGGGCGTCTTCGTCGCCGTGGAAGACACGGTGCGCAGCTTCAAGGCGATCTGCGCCGGCGAATACGACCACCTGCCGGAAGCCGCCTTCTACATGGTCGGCACCATCGAGGACGCGGTGAAGAAGGCCGAGTCCCTGAACGCGACGGCCTGATCCCATGACCGTCGCGCTCGAAATCATCAGCCCGGAGCGGCTCCTGCTCGCCCGTCCGGTCAGCATGGTGGTGATCCCCGGCACCGAGGGCGACCTCGGTGTCCTGCCGGGCCATTCGCAGATGATCACCTCGCTGCGCGGCGGCCTGATCGATCTCTACGAAGACGAGAAGCTGGTCGACCGCTTCTTCGTCTCCGGCGGCTTTGCCCAGATCACCGAGGAACGCTGCACCGTCCTCGCCGATGCGATCGTGAAGCTGGCCGAACTCGACCCGCTGAAGGCCGCCGACGAACTCGCGGCGGCCGAGGCGGCCTGGCGCGAGGCGGACGAAGCCGATGAAGCCGGCAGGCGCGCCGCCTCCGACCGGCTGATCACCGCGCAGGCGCGGGTCGACGCGGTCTCCGCCCAAAACGCCTGATTTCCCGCGCGCCCCCCGTTTCCCGCCTGACGGCGATCGGGTAATCTGCGGTTCCGTTCCTGAAATCGTCGTACGGTTTCAGGAACGGCCGACCCAGCCCCGCGCAGGAGTGAAGCGATGCCCGCCACCGCCCCGGTTCCGCATGACCGCCCCAACCGCTCCTGGATCGAACGGCTCTGGTCGTCGATCGCCGAGCACGGTCGGGTGTTCGTCAATCTTCCGAACGAAAATCTTCCCTCGCGCGAGCGCGCCGAGTTGCTGGCCGATGCGCTGCTCGGCGGGCGGGGCGAGGCTTCGGGCGCGGCCCTCGCGGCGGCGCTGCTGGGCGCCCTGCGCCGGCTTGCCCCGCATGACCGGCTGGCTTTCTGCGACTTTCTCGCCACCGGCTTCGAGCCCGATCCCAACCGCCTGCAGAACGCCGCCCGCGCCTATCTCGAGACGCCGGACGCCGCCACCGCCGCCGCCCTCGCCACCGCCGCCGAGCCGCCGCGGCAGGAATTGCTGCGCCGGATGAACATGGCGCCCGGTGGCACCGGCGCGCTGGTCGACATGCGGCGGGAAGTTCTGGCCGCGCTGCCGAAGCAGCCGAGCCTCGCGCCGCTCGATTCCGATCTGCGGCATCTGTTCGCCTCGTGGTTCAACCGCGGCTTCCTCGAACTCCGCCGGATCGACTGGCGCACCCCCGCCTTCGTCCTGGAAAAGCTGATCGCCTATGAGGCGGTGCATGAAATCCAGGGCTGGGACGATTTGCGCCGCCGCCTTGCGCCGGACCGCCGTTGCTTCGCCTTCTTCCACCCGGCCCTGCCCGACGAGCCGCTGATCTTTGTCGAGGTCGCACTGGTCAAGGGGCTGGCGGAAGCGATCGGGCCGCTGCTCGCCCCCGCCGCCGACGACGATGCCGCCGAGCACGCCCAGCAGGATGCCGCCTCGCGCGCGAATACCGCGATCTTCTACTCGATCTCGAATTGCCAGGAGGGGCTGCGCGGCATTTCCTTCGGTAATTTCCTGATCAAGCAGGTCGTCGCCGAGTTGCAGGCGGAACTGCCCAACCTGAAGAAATTCTCCACCCTGTCACCGGTTCCCGGCCTGCGCCGGGCGATCAGCGCCGTGCTGGCCTCGCCCCCTGCCCCGCTGCTCGCCGCCGAAGAACGCGAGGCGATCGGCCGCGCGCTCGGCACCGCACCGGTCGCCGATGCCACCGCCGAGGGCGATGCCAACCTGCTGAAATCGGTGCTCGAAGACCGTCCGTGGTGGACGCAGGCCGGCCTCGCCACGGCGCTGCGCGGGCCGCTGCTGCGGCTTGCGGCTCTTTACCTCACCGGCGCCTGGCGCGATAACGGCATTCCGGCCGCCGGCCGCGCCGATCCCGTGGCGCGGTTCCATCTCGGCAACGGCGCGCGGCTCGAACGGATCAACTGGCTGGGCAATCCCAGCCCGCGCGGGATTTCGGAATCCTTCGGCGTGATGGTGAACTATCTCTACGACCCGGATGCGATCGAGGCGCGCCACGAAGCCTATCTGCGCGACGGCACGGTGGCCCGCGCCACGGCGGTCGACCAGTTGCTGGCGCCGCCGAGCCAATCCTGGCTCGCCCGCCGCACCCGCAGCCTGATCGCCGCCGAGGGCTAGAGCATCATCCGATCAGATGGAATCATCTGATCGGATAAGGATGCTCTGTGTCTCAATATGATAGAGCACTGCATCCGATCCGAAAGGATCGGAACGTGCTCCAGCGCATCATCCGACCACAGGAGTCTGTCCGCTCGGATGATGCTCTAGGCGCGGGGCGGCAAAATCGCCTATAGGGGGGCGATGTTCGATACGATGTCCATCGATTTCGCCTCCCTCGACGAAGCCATCGGGCGCGCGCATGAGCGGCTGTCGGCCGAGCAGCGCGCTGATGGCCACTATGTCTACGAGCTCGAGGCGGACGCGACGATCCCGGCGGAATATGTCCTGCTCGAACATTTCCTCGACCGGATCGACCCCGAACTCCAGGCGCGCATCGGCGTGTTCCTGCGCGGCATCCAGGGGGATTCGCCGCAGAACCCCGGCGGCTGGCCGCTCTTCCATGACGGGGCGATGGACCTCTCGGCCAGTGTGAAGGCCTATTTCGCGCTGAAGGCGATCGGCGACGATCCCGATGCGCCGCATATGCGCCGCGCCCGCGAGGCCATCCTCGCCCGCGGCGGGGCGGCGCGCACCAATGTCTTCACCCGCATCCAGCTTGCGCTGTTCGGCGCCGTGCCCTGGCGGGCTTGCCCGGTCATGCCGGTCGAGATCATGCTGCTGCCGGACTGGTTTCCGATCACCATCTGGAAGATCAGCTACTGGTCGCGCACCGTCATCGCACCGCTGCTGGTGCTGCTCACCGAACGCCCGCTCGCGCGCAACCCGCGCAACGTGCGGATCGACGAGCTGTTCGTCACCCCGCCGGACGAGGTGACCGACTATATCCGCGGCCCCTACCGCTCGAACTGGGGCTATCTGTTCAAGGCGATCGATACCGCGCTGCGCCCGCTGGAGCGGCACTTCCCCGCGCGCAGCCGCAAGCGCGCAATCCAGGCGGCGATCGACTTCATCACCCCGCGCCTGAACGGCGAGGACGGGCTCGGCGCCATCTACCCGGCGATGGCCAACACGGTGATGATGTATCACACGCTCGGCTACAGCCCCGACCACCCGGATTACGCGACGGCCTGGGCCTCGGTCCGCAAGCTGGTGACCGATGCATCCTCGCGTTTCGAGGGGGCGAGCTACGTGCAGCCCTGCCTGTCGCCGATCTGGGACACCTCGCTCGCCGCCCACGCGCTGGCCGAGGCCGGCAGCGCCGGCGATGCCGGTCTTGCCGCCGCCTGCGACTGGCTGATCCCGCGCCAGATTCTCGACGTGAAGGGCGACTGGGCCTATCGCAAGCCCGACGCCCCGCCGGGCGGCTGGGCCTTCCAGTACAACAACGCATATTACCCCGATGTGGACGATACCGCCGTGGTCGGCATGATCCTCGACCGCAATGGCGATCCCGCCCATCGCGAGGCGGTGGAACGCGCCCGGCAATGGATTCTCGGCATGCAGAGCCGCTCCGGCGGCTGGGGCGCCTTCGATTCGGACAACGAGTTCCATTATCTCAACCACATCCCTTTCGCCGATCACGGCGCCCTGCTCGACCCGCCGACGGCGGATGTCACCGCGCGCTGCATCTCCTTTCTTGCCCAACTCGGCCACGCCGAGGACCGGCCGGCGATCGCGCGCGGTGTCGCCTATCTGCGCCACGAGCAGGAGAAGGATGGTTCCTGGTTCGGCCGATGGGGCACCAACTACATCTATGGCACGTGGTCGTCGCTCTGCGCGCTGAACGCCGCCGGCGTGGCGCGGGACGACCCGATGATGGTCCGCGCCGTCGAATGGCTGCTGGCGCGCCAACGCGCCGATGGCGGCTGGGGCGAGGATTGCGAGAGCTACGCCCATGCCGCCCCTGGCGAATATCACCAGAGCCTGCCCTCGCAGACCGCCTGGGCGGTGCTCGGCTTGATGGCCGCCGGCCAGGCGGAGCACGAGGCCGTCGCCCGCGGCATCGCCTGGCTGCAATCGGTGCAGGAAGACGACGGCTCGTGGACCGAGCAGCCCTATAACGCGGTCGGGTTCCCACGCGTGTTCTACCTGCGCTATCACGGCTACCCGCGCTTCTTCCCGCTGATGGCGCTGGCGCGCTATCGCAATCTCGCGCGCGGCAACAGCCGGCAGGTGCCGTTCGGATTCTAGAGCATCATCTGATCGGATGATGCTCTGACCTGCCCAGCGGGCGCTTGCCCGACTCAGCGCGGGCATGGCAGGAACGGATTTCCCCACGCGGATGTGGCGGAATGGTAGACGTAGCAGACTTAAAATCTGTTGCCCGTCAGGGCGTGCGGGTTCAAGTCCCGCCATCCGCATTCACTCCGGCTTCCGAGACGGCGGCAAAGCCCGCCGCCTCGGGCCGGGTCATTCGGCCTGGGCCGAGGCCTCGCTGCGCGTCGCCCCCACGCGGGAGGCGAGCGAGGCGGCCATGAAGGCGTCGAGATCGCCGTTCAGCACCGCGTCCGGATTGCCGCTTTCGAAATTGGTCCGCAGATCCTTCACGAGCTGATAGGGGGCGAGCACGTAGGAGCGGATCTGGTGGCCCCAGCCGATGTCGCGCTTCGCACTTTCGGAAGCCGCGGCAGCTTCCTCGCGCTTCTGCAACTCCATCTCGTAGAGGCGGGATTTCAGCATATCCATCGCGGTGGCGCGGTTGCGATGCTGGCTGCGGTCGTTCTGGCAGGCGACGACAATGCCGGAGGGGACGTGGGTGATGCGGATCGCACTCTCGGTCTTGTTGACGTGCTGGCCGCCGGCGCCGGAAGCGCGGAACGTGTCCACCTTCAGGTCGGCCGGGTTGATGTCGACCTCGATCGAATCGTCGACCACCGGATAGACCCAGACGCTGGCGAAGCTGGTCTGCCGCCGCGCATTGGCATCGAAGGGCGAGATCCGCACCAGGCGATGCACCCCGGCCTCGGTCTTCAGCCAGCCATAGGCGTTCATGCCGGAGATCTGGATCGTGGCGGACTTGATGCCCGCCTGCTCGCCCTCGGATTCCTCGAGCATCGTCACCTTGTAGCCATGCTGCTCGGCCCAGCGGGTATACATGCGCAGCAGCATCTCGGCCCAGTCCTGCGCCTCGGTGCCGCCGGCGCCGGCATTCACCTCGACATAGCAGTCATTGCCGTCGGCCTCGCCGGCGAGCAGGCTCTCGATCTCGCGGCGCTTGGCCTCCTCGGAAATGCGGCGCAGCGCCGCCTCGGCCTCGGCCAGCACCGACTGGTCGGCCTCCGCCTCGGCCAGTTCGGCGAGGGTGAGCGCATCCTCGGTTTCACGCTCGATCGTGTGAACCGCCTCGGTCTGGGTCGCGAGGCGATTACGCTCGCGCAGCATCGCCTGGGCGGCGTCCGCATTGTCCCAGAGCGTCGGATCCTCGGCGCGGGCGTTCAGTTCCTCAAGTTTGCGAAGGGCGGCATCCCAGTCAAAGATGCCTCCTCAGCAGGGCCACGCTTTGCGTGATCTGCTCGGCGAGCGAGTGGGTTTCGGCAGACATTTTCTGTTCTCTTCAGCTTGCGTCGGAATGATGGTCCGGGCCCCGGTCAATACAGCCCGCCCAGCGATTTGTCGACTTTGCCTGGGGCAGCCGGCGTGGCGCCGCCCGGAGTGGGGGAGAAATCGCGCGCGCCGGACGGAGCCGAGGCCGGGGTGATGGCGCCGCCGAGATCGAGCGGATCGTCGGCGACGAGCCCCGGGTTGGACTGCGCGCCCGGCACCTGGCCCTGCTTGAACGCCTCGCTGACGGTCTCGTTGCGGAAGCTCACATTCTGCAGCGATACGCCCTGCGGCGGGGTGAAGGGGATGACCGGCTGGTTCTTGAGCGCCACCTTCATATACTGGTTCCAGGCCGGGCCGCAGACATTGCCGCCGGTCTGGTTGCGCCCGAGATCCTGCGGCTTGTCGAAGCCGATCCAGCAGCCGGTGACCATCTGCGGCACGAAGCCGATGAACCAGGCATCGTTGAAATTGTTGGTCGTGCCGGTCTTGCCGGCGATCGGCCGGTTCAACCCCTTGACCGCCGGCACGCCGGTGCCGTGCTCGGTGACGTTCCGCATCATCATGATGACCTGATAGACGCTGTCGGGGTCGGCGAGGCGGGCGCCGGGGCGGTTGAGGACCGGCGGCTGGCCGGCCGATCCGTCCATGCAATTGGCACAGGACTGGTCGGGCGCCTGATACAGGATGTGCCCGTCCGGCGCGGTCACGCTGTCGATCAGCGTGGGCTGCACCTGCCGGCCGTATTCGTCGAGTGCGGCGTAGCCGCGCACCATGCGCCAGAGCGTGGTGTCCAGCGCGCCGATCGCCGCCGGGTAGATCAGCGGGGCGTGCTTGACCACGCCGAATTTCTCGAAATTGGCGATGACATTGGCGAGCCCCACCCGCCGCACCAGGTGCAGAGTCGCGAGGTTGAGGGATTCCTGGAGCGCGTAGAACACCGGCACCGGCCCCAGGAAATCGTTCTCGTAATTGCCCGGCCGGTAGATCTGTCCGTCCGCGAGGCGCTGGACGAAGGGTGCGTCGAGGATCGTCGAATCCGGCTGCACGCCCGCCTGCATTGCCGTCAGATAGTCGAACGGCTTGACGCTCGAGCCGGGCTGGCGGTGCGCCTGGATCGCCCGGTTGTAGGGGCTGAGCCGGTTGCTCCAGCCGCCGACCATGGCGAGCACGCGGCCGGATTGCGGATCGAGGCTCAGCATCGCCCCTTCCACCTTCGGAATCTGTTCGAGGGAGACGGTTCCGCCCTTGTCGGGCTTCGGCGCGATCATAACCACGTCGCCGGGCTTGAGCATCTGCGCGATGTCGTGCAGCAGCGGTCCCGGATGGTCATGGACCATCGGCCGGCCCCACTGGATCGCGGCAAGGGTCAGCGTGCCGGTATGCGGGTCCGCCGTCCCGCCGCTGCCGAGCCAGCCGATCTTCGCGCGCAGGCGGGTCTCGCTGATGACGACGCCGAGCCGCCAGTGGCCGATCAGCCCCTTCGGCGACGGCTGCCGCGACAGCGCTTGCGCCCAGTCGGAGGCGACGGCGTCGGGGTCGATCTGCGCGACCGGGCCGCGATAGACGCCGAACTGGTGATCGTAGGAGACCAGCCGGTCGCGCATCGCGCGGGTTGCCGCCGCCTGCAAAGTTGGATTGAGGCTGGTGCGAACGATCAGCCCGCCTTCCATCGCCATCTTGCGGCCGAACATGCTGACGAGCTGGGCATCGACCGCGTCGACGAAATATCCAGCCCCCGGAATCGCCGCAGGACCGGACGCGGCTCTCGGGATCAGGGGGGCGGCCAGTGCCTCGCGCGCCTGGGCCGCGGTGATGAACCCGTCCGCCTGCATCTGCCCGATCACCCAGTTGCGCCGGTCGCGGGCGCGCTGCGGATGCAGGAAGGGATTGTAATTGGTCGGCGCCTTCGGCAGGCCGCCGAGCATCGCCGCTTCGGCAACGCTGAGCTGCGACACCGGCTTGTCGAAATAGGCCTGCGCCGCGGCGGCGACGCCCCAGCTGTCCTGGCCCAGGAAGATCTCGTTCAGATAGAGCGTGAGGATCTGCTTCTTGCTCATCGCCCGGTTGACGCGGACGGCGAGGATCGCCTCCTTGATCTTGCGGGTGAAGTCGATCCGGTTGTCGAGCAGCATGTTCTTGACCACCTGCATCGTGATGGTCGAGGCGCCGAGCGGGCGCTCATGGCTGCCGAGGCGCGCCATGTCGACCACGCCGGCGCGGACGATGGCGAGCGGGTCGATTCCCGGCTCGGTCCAGAAATTCTTGTCCTCGGCGGCGATGAACGCCTCCGCGACCAGCGGGGGGATGCGGTCATACGGCACGTAGATGCGGTGCTGGGTGCCGAGCGCGCCGATCAGGCGGAAATTGCCGGCATAGATCCGGGTTTCGAGCGGCGGCTCGTAATGGCGAAGCCGGTCGACGCCGGGAAGGCCGTTGCTGAAATAAAGGAACAGCCCGCCGCCGACGACCGCGCCGCCGACCACGCCGAGCAGGGCGAGGCGGTAGAGCCAACGCACGATCAGCCCGCCGGCAAATCCGGCAAGCCCGGGGCGCTTCTTCTTCGGCGCGCCGCGCGTGGCCGCCTTGGGTGGCGCCTTGGGTGGCGTCTCGCGGCCGCGGCGCCGGGATTCGGATTTCGATAGCCGCTCGCCGGCTTTCAAAGGTCGGGACATGGCGGCTCCATAGCACCCAATGGGCCGGATCGCGAATAATCAGGACGCCACACCGCCGTTAAATCTCGTCAACGCGGCGTTCGTGTTTCGGCAGTGCGGCGAGATGCGCTTCAGAAACACGCCAGCCTCGCCTTGCCTATCCCCTCACCCTTGGCTATAGGGCGCCTCAGCGGAGTGTAGCTCAGCCTGGTAGAGCACTGTGTTCGGGACGCAGGGGCCGGAGGTTCGAATCCTCTCACTCCGACCAGTCGCCGATATGGCGACATATTGATTGGTTTGCGAGAAATCGCAGGAAACTGGTCGTGGTATTTCCCGATGAACCCTCGAAAATGTGATGGATGCGATATGCAGCGCGGTCAGCCCAGCAGGGCGGCCAGCAGCGAATCGAGCCGCTTGCGCCCCTCATAGGTCGCCGTGACCCGCGCCGCCGTGATGTCGAGATAGCCGGCCTCGATCGCCCGCGCCGTCATGTCGGGGTCGAGCAGGCCGAGGAGATCGCGGCCGGTTCGCGCGGCATAGGCGGCGCGGTCGATTCCCTCGGCGAGCCGCAGCCCCATCAGCAGCGCCTCACGGGCGCGTTCATCGGCGCCGATCTCGACCTCCTCGGTGCTGCCATGCCCCGATGCCTCGACCCGCGCCGCCCATTCCTCGGGTGCGCGGTGACGCCGGGTCGCGAGCAGCGTCTCGCCCAGGCTGATCCGGCCATGCGCGCCGGCGCCGATGCCGGCATAGTCGCGGTAGCGCCAGTAGGCGAGATTGTGGCGGGATTCCTCGCCCGGCTTCGCGTAGTTGGAAATCTCGTAGGGGACGAGGCCGAATCGTGCCGCCTCCTCGGCGGTGGCGTCGTAGAGCGCGGCGGCGTCATCATCCTCGGGGAGCGCGAAATCACCGCGCGCATGGGCGGTGGCGAAGCGGGTGCCGGGCTCGATGGTGAGCTGGTAGAGCGAGAGGTGATCGAGCCCGACGTCGAGGGCGGCGCCGAGTTCGGCGCGCCAGCCGGCGAGCGTCTGGCCCGGCCGGGCATAGATCAGGTCGAAGGACAGGCGCGGGAAGATGGCGCGGCCGAGTTCGACCGCTTCCAGCGCCTCGGCTGCGCCGTGCTCGCGGCCGAGAAAGCGGAGCGCGTCATCGTTGAGGCTCTGCACGCCGATCGAGACGCGGTTCACCCCGGCCTCGCGATAGGCGCGGAAGCGGCCGGCCTCGATGCTGGTGGGGTTGGCCTCAAGGGTGATTTCGAGATCGGGCGCCGGGGCGAACAGGGACGTCGCCCGTCCGATCAAGGCGGCGACGCTGTCGGGCGCCATCAGGCTCGGCGTGCCGCCGCCGAAAAAGATCGAGGTCAGGCGGCGCGGGCCGAGACGGGCGGCCTCGTACTCCAGCTCGGCGAGGAGTGCGGCTGCGATCCGCTGCTCGGGAATCCGTTCGCGAACATGGGAGTTGAAATCGCAATAGGGGCATTTGGCCTTGCAGAAGGGCCAATGGATATAGAGGGCGAGCGGGGTCATGGCATGTGGTCTAGAGCATCATTCGATCGGATGGAAACCTCTGATCGGGCAAAGATGCTCTGATAATCAACAAGATAGAGCACGACATCCGATCCGGATGGATCGGGGCGTGATCTGCCATGTCTTGCGCGGAAGGGAGATCTGGGCCATACGGCGGGTGTCGGCACGCTTTCGGGCGAGGATGCCGATAATTCGCACACGAAGCGCCTTATCCAGCGCGCTGGTTCCGGTGCCGCAAGGCTCGGCTTCGTGGAGGTTTAACCGGATGGCCGCCGCCCCGGCGGCCCCAGACAAGGATACCAGATCATGGCGATGCCAGACGTCTCCCTGCGTCAGCTCCTCGAAGCCGGCGTGCATTTCGGCCATAACACCCGCCGCTGGAACCCGCGCATGTCGCCGTACCTGTTCGGCGTGCGCAACCAGGTTCACATCATCGACCTGCAGCAGACCGTGCCGATGCTCGAGCGCGCGCTGCGCGAGATCCGCAACGTCACCGCCGGCGGCGGACGGGTGCTGTTCGTCGGCACCAAGCGGGCGGCGGCCGAGCATGTGGCCGATGCGGCGAAGCGCTGCGGCCAGTATTACGTGAACCATCGCTGGCTCGGCGGCATGCTGACCAACTGGAAGACCATCACCAATTCGATCCGCAAGCTGCGGCAGATGGAAGAGACCCTGGCGGGCGAAGGCCAGGGCCTGACCAAGAAGGAAATGCTGAACCTGACGCGCGAGCGCGAGAAGCTCGACCGCGCGCTCGGCGGCATCAAGGAAATGGGCGGCCTGCCGGACATCCTGTTCATCATCGACACGAACAAGGAGAAGCTCGCGGTCGAGGAAGCCAACAAGCTCGGCATTCCGGTCGTCGCAGTGCTCGACTCGAACTCGAACCCCGAGGGCGTCACCTATCCGATCCCCGGCAATGACGACGCGATCCGCGCCATCACGATGTATTGCGACCTGGTCGCGAACGCGGTGCTCGACGGGATCAGCGCCGAGATGGCCGCTTCGGGTGCCGATATCGGCGCGCTCGAGGAGCTGCCGGCCGAGGCGGTGGCGGACGAGGACGCCGAGGCGCAGGCCTGAGCCCCACGCGGGACGAATTCCGGGCCTGTCGTGAGGCGGGCCCGGCACTATTCATTTTCTGAGGAGAACTCCCATGGCCGAAATCACCGGCGCGATGGTCAAGGATCTGCGTGAAAAGACCGGCGCGGGCATGATGGACTGCAAGAAGGCGCTGACCGAGAGCGGCGGCGACATGGAAGCCGCGATCGACTGGCTGCGCAAGAAGGGTCTTGCCGCGGCGGCCAAGAAGTCCGGGCGGACCGCAGCGGAAGGCTTGGTCGGCGTTGCGCATGAGGGCAACAGGGCGGCGATGGTCGAGGTGAATGCCGAGACCGACTTCGTGGCCCGCAACGAGGCGTTCCAGAACTTCGTCGAGACCACGGCGAAGCTGGCGCTCACCGTGGGCGAGGATGTCGAGGCGCTGAAGGCGGCCCCGTATCCGGGCACGTCGCACAGCGTCGCGGACGAGCTGGTCAGCCTGGTCGCGACCGTCGGTGAGAACATGTCGATCCGCCGGGTTGCGGTGGCCGAGGTGAAGGACGGTGTCACGGCCTCCTACGTGCATGGCGCGCTGAAGCCGGGCCTCGGCAAGATCGGCGTGCTTGTCGCGCTCGAGGGCAAGGCCAGCGAGGCGCTGGCGACGCTGGGCCGGCAGATCGGCATGCATGTCGCAGCGACAAGGCCGGACGCGCTGAGCATCGCCGATGTCGATCCGGCGGCGCTGGAGCGGGAAAAGGCGGTTCTGGCCGACCAGGCGCGCGCCTCCGGCAAGCCGGAAGCGATCATCGAGAAGATGGTCGAGGGCCGGGTGAAGAAGTTCTACGAGGATGTGGTTCTGCTCGAGCAGACCTGGGTGCACGATGGCGAAAGCAAGGTGCACAAGATCGTCCAGGGCGCGGGGGCAACGCTGACCCGGTTCGTTCGGTTCACCCTGGGCGAGGGAATCGAGAAGGACACCACAGACTTTGCCGCGGAGGTCGCGGCCGCGGCGGGGGTCTGACCCCGCGCTGCGATAAGCCGCGCGCCACTGCGCGGCTTCAGGCTGAATCTGGAGATGGCGGCGCAGCATTTGCGCCGCCGTTTTCGTTTTCCACCGCCAGAGGCGGGGCGTCTGGCGGACGCGGCCGATGGCGCGCCAGCTTCACCGTCGGGACCGAGAGACTCCGGGCATCATCCGGTTCGGCAGGATTGGCAAGGCTCGAACGCCCCGAACCTGAAATCCCCCGCGCAACTCAGGGGAAGAATCACAGAGCAATTTCCGATCCTTCCGGATCGGATGATGCTCTACACCAGCTCGGGCAGCCTCCGCGGGGCGGCTGACGCGGCACCGACCGGGGCGGAAGCTGCGCCGGCAAGGGTGCGGAACCCGGCGACGCGCCGGGCGAGACGGCCGATCTCCTCGCGCAGGGAGTGGGTGGCGGCCGAGGTCTGCTCGACCATCGCGGCGTTCTGCTGCACGGCGACGCTGACCTGGCCGGTGGCGGCGTTCAGCTCGGCGAGGCTGCCGGCTTGCTCGGCGGCGGCGGTGGCCATTTCGTCCACCAGGCCATGCAGGTCGGTGACGTGGCGGAGAATGGTGTCGAGCGCGGTTCCGGTTTCGCCGACGAGGCGCACGCCGGCGCCGACCTGTTCGGAGGAGCGGGCGATGAGCTGCTTGATCGATTTCGCGGCACCGGCCGAGCGGTGGGCGAGCGCGCGGACCTCGGTGGCGACGACGGCGAAGCCGCGCCCGGCCTCGCCGGCGCGGGCGGCCTCGACCCCCGCGTTCAGCGCGAGCAAATTGGTCTGGAACGCCACCTCGTCGATCAGGCCGATGATCTGGTCGATCTCGCGCGAGGAGGCCTCGATCCGGTTCATCGCCGCCACCGCCTCACCCACCACGGCGTGGGATTTGCGGGCGGCATCGCTGGTGGCGTCGACCGCCTTGGCGGCGCGGGAGGCATTGGCGGCGGTCTTGCCGAGACCGATGGTCACGCTGTCGAGCAGGGTGCTGACCTGTTCGAGAGAGGCGGCCTGACGCTCGGTGCGGCCGGAGAGATCGCCCGCGGCCTTGGCGATTTCGGTGACGCCGAGGTTGATTTCGTCCGTGCTCTGGCGGACGCCGGCGATGCTCGCGGACAGGCGGTTCGCGGCGGCGTTGAAATCGACGCGCAGCCGGTCGAGCGAGGGCATCAGCTCGCGGCCAATTCCGGCAGTGAGATCACCGTCGGACAAGCGCTCCAGCGCGTCGCCGACCAGCTCGACCTCGCGCATGCGGGTGGTGAGATCGACCGCGAACTTGACCACCTGGGTCACCTTGCCATCGGCGTTGTAGACAGGGTTGTAGGTGGCCTGGAGCCAGACGGGACGCCCGCCCTTGCCGATGCGCTCGAACTCGGCAGAGAAGAACTCGCCCTTGCGCAGCCGCTCCCAGAAGGCGGCGTAGGCGGGGCTCGCGGCATAGGCCTGGGTGGCGAACATGGCATGGCGGTGGCCAATGACCTCGTCGCGCGCGTAGCCCATCGTGTCGAGAAAATTGGCGTTCACATCGAGGATCGTGCCGTCGAGGTTGAAGGTGATGACGGCCTGCGAGCGGCCGATCGCGTTGAGGAGCCCCTCATTCGCGGCGGCATTCGTGGTTTCGGCAGTCAGATCGAGGGCGGCGGCCGAGATCCGCACGACGCGACCGGCGCGGTTGCGCACCGGAGAGTAGACGGCGCGGAGCCAGAGATCGTTTCCGCCCTTGCCGATGCGGCGGAACACGCCGGAGCGGGACGTGCCGGCGGCAAGGCCGCGCCAGAATTCGGCATAGGCGGCGCTGTCACGCTCGGCCGGGGCAACAAGGATGCGGTGATGGCGGCCGGCAAGATCGGAGAGGCTATAACCGGCAAGACCGAGAAACCGCTCGTTCGCGTCGAGGATCGTGCCGTCGGGGGCGAAGCTGACGAGACCAAAGGATTCGCCGAGAACGTTTATATTTCGATATTTTTCTATAAATTTACGAAAACTAAAACCCATGACCCGGCGCAATCCCTGTTTGAAATTGCTTTTTGGAATATTTCAGAATCATGCAGATTTGATTAACGACATCAGCACAAAGACCGGCGTTTTTGTCGGGGCCGGACCCAGGAAAGTGCGGGGATCACCGGATTCGATTTCAGTTTTATTAGAGCATCATCCGATCAGATGGAATCATCTGATCGGATAAAGATGCTCTAATTATCAACAAGATAGAGCACGACATCCGATCCGGATGGATCGGAACG